>CADCOV010000249.1 GCA_902803185.1 uncultured Eubacteriales bacterium | reverse complement strand
AGACCAAGCGCAGGCAATAACAAAACAAAGCGAAACGCGGGCGGCCCGGAAGGGCCGCCTTTTGTTGTGGGCAGGGTGTGGCTGTGGGATCCCATTCCCAGGATCACAAAAAAGCCGGGTTTTCATTCCCAGGTCAGGCTGAAGAGGGAGTCCTGGGAATGGGATGACAGTGTTTCATTCCCAGAATCGCGGAAAAGCCGGGTTTCTATTCCCAAGTTGGGCTTGAGAGGGGGTCCTGGGAATGGAATGGCAGTGTTTCATTCCCAAGATCGTGAAATAGCAGGGTTTCTATTCCCAGGTCAGGCTGAAGAGGGGGTCCTGGGAATGGAATGGCAGTGTTTCATTCCCAAGATCGTGAAAAAGCCGGGTTTTCATTCCCAAGTTGGACTTGAGAGGGGGTCCTGGGAATACATATGCCGGAGTTGCAGCGATCCCGCACCACGAAAAAGGCGGTCCGTCCGGGCCGCCCGCTTGCATGCTTTGCTTAAGTATTGTTTTGATCCTACACGTCCAGGTCCTCGTAGGCTTCGAGGCCCTTGCCGCCGGAGGTCTTGCTGTCACCGTGTCTGACGAAGAGCATGGTGACGAAGCTCATGGCCACGAAGAAGGCGGCGTACGGGAACAGGGTCCAGTAACCCACGTGGCGGAGGAGCCAGCCGGCCAGGATCGGGGTGACGACCTGGGCGGACATGGAGAAGGTGTAGTAGAGGCCGGTGAAGCGGCCGACGTCGGAGCCTTTGCACATCTCGACGACCATCGGCAGGGAGTTCACGTTGATGGAGGCCCAGGCCAGGCCCACCAGCGCGAAGGTGATGAACATGATGGCGTTGATGTGGTCGTACTTCGTGGTCAGGAAGTAGCCGGCCAGGAAGCAGGCCGCCAGCAGGATGATGCCGAACTGGATCGTTTTCTTGCGGCCGACCTTGGAGGCGATGACGCCGATCGGGATGTAGCTGATGATGGCGCCGCCGGTGGCGATCAGCAGGCAGGTGGAGGCGCCGCCGATGCCCTGACCCATCTGGACGCTGACGTAGGTGGACCACCAGGTGGTGACCGCGTTGTAGCCGACGAACCAGAGGGCGATGGAGAGCAGGATGAAGGTGAGGGAGCGCTTGACCGCAGGCGGCAGGGCTTCGTTCCCGCTGCCGTCGTCTTCGGCCAGGTTCCACTCCGGGTGCTTCTTCTCCAGTGCCGCCTGCTCCGCGATCAGCTTAGGTTCTTTGATCGTGAGGAACAGGATCACGACGGAGACCGCCATGATCAGGCCGACGGAGAGGAAGAGGACCTGGTAGTTCACATGGGAGAGCCCCTCGGTCTTGGAATTCGGGTAGAGGACCGCCGCGATGGCCAGGTAGATGATGCCGCCCAGGGCGCCCATCAGGTTGATGATGGCGTTGCCCTTGCTGCGGAGCGGCTTCGGGGTGACGTCCGGCATCAAAGCCACCGCCGGCGAGCGGTAGGTGCCCATGGAGACCAGCAAAAGCCCCAGCACCACGACGAAGGCGATGAGCTTGCCGGTGCTCGGCGCAGCGGCGTAGCTGTTGTCCAGGATCGGCAGGATGTTGGTCAGAACCACCGCGCAGGCGGTGCCGATCAGGATATACGGCATCCGGCGGCCGATCTTCGTGTTGGTCCGGTCGGAGAAGGAGCCGAAGAGCGGCAGGAGGAACAGGGCCAGGATGTTGTCCGCGGCCATGATCGCGCCGGAGAAGGTCTCGTTCAGGTGGAAGGTGTTGGTCAGGATCAGCGGCACGATGTTGTCGTACATCTGCCAGAAGGCGCAGATCGACAGGAAGGCCAGGCCCACCAGGATCGTGCGGCGGTTGTTCAGTTTCAGTTCCATAGTTACCTCATTTCCGGGATCGTCAAAGCCGTATCCCCGCTTTGATTGTACCCCATGGCAGGCCGGGCCGCAATACGGCACTTGAAATTCGGTGCCATTTCTGGTGCCAAAAGATTGATTTTAGGTGCCATGGATGGTATCATCATTCTGTAAGGATGGTGCGCAATGAGACGAGAAGATGAAAGAACCGAATTTAAGCGGACTACCGGAGAGCTTAATGAAGGAATGGTTTCCCTGACTGCGATCTTGAATAAGCACAGGGAGGGCACCCTGTATTTCGGCCTGCGCAATGACGGGAGGCCTGTCCCATTCGAAATCACGGACTCCACCGTCAGAGATGTGTCCCGGCGGATCTTCGAGGCGGTCAAACCGCAGGTCTTCCCTGAGGTGAAAACGGTCGAGATCGATGGTGTGGAGGTGATCCGTGTGGATTTCCGAGGTGAGGATGTCCCATATTCTGCCTTTGGGAAATACTATATCCGGGTTGCGGACGAAGATCGTGAACTGACGCCGGCGGAGCTTCGCAGGCTCATGATCGCCAGGGAATACGAGGAGAACTGGGAGGATCATCTGAGCGACGAGGGTTTTGAGGATGTGGACGACGCAGTTCTGCAGAGGTTCTTCAGGCAGGCTGTCCAATCCGGGCGGATGCCGGAGATGGAATATGATAAAATCGCGATATTGGAGAGGCTGCACGTGCTGCGCGCCGGCCGCCTGACGAACGCCGGCCGCGTCCTGTTCTCGAAGAATGGCCCGTTGACACTGAAATTGGCTGTCTTTGCAACACAGCATAAAGACACGTTCCTGGATATCGCCATGCAGCAGGGCAATATTCTTTCACTGATCGATGAGGCGGTCAAATACGTGATCAAAAATATCCGGTGGAAAGTGGAACCGAGCGGTGACGGTGTGCACCGCAGCGAGATCCCGGAGATCCCTGTTGATGCGCTTCGTGAAGCGATCGTGAACAGCTTTGCCCATGCCCGGTACGATCTGCCGGTCCAACATGAGGTCTCCATTTTCTCGGATCGAATCGCCATCACCAATCCGGGTCCCTTTGCCAATGATCACGCCCCGGAAGAATTTTTTACAAGGGATCTGCGCTCCTACCTGCGCAACGAGACGATTGCACACACGTTGTATTTGTCGAAGGGGATCGAGGCATTCGGCTCCGGGCTAAAGCGCATCTATTCCCTCTGCGATGCGCAGGACGTAAAGGTGGCCTATATCGACAGCGATATAGATTTTACGTTCCTCTTCTATCGGACTGATCGGAATGCGGTGACAAAGAATGGCACTGAAAATGACACCGAAACGGAGTCGCTGAACAGCAATGAGAACAGTATCCTGGAGATCCTGATGAAAGATCCCCATGCCACGTCCGAGGAGTTGGCGGAAGCCGTCGGGAAGTCTTTGAGAACGGTGAAAAGGACACTTGCTTCTCTGAAAGCAAAAGGACTGATCGATCGAGTCGGATCGACGAAGACCGGTTATTGGAAAACGAATTGACCGGTATAGGAAACCATAGCAAAGAGGATAGAAAGAGAAAAACCATGAAAACGAAGAAGAATCATCACTTCCTGTTGAAGAGCGGCCTCCTGACCGCCGCTGCGGCGGGGGCCGCACTGTTCCTTTTGTTCCCGGAGAAGCCGGCGAAGGAGAAGGCCGCGCCGTTCGTCGGCCGGAACATCGCCCACCGGGGGCTCTACACGAAGGACCAGTCGGTGCCGGAGAATTCGCTGCCGGCCTTCCGGCGGGCGGTGGAGCACGGGTACGGCGTAGAGCTGGACGTGCACCTGGTGAAGGACCGCAAGCTTGTGGTCCTCCACGACGACACGCTGGAGCGGATGACCGGCGCGGAGGGAAAGGTGGAGGACAAGACCTGGCGGGAGCTCAGGAAGCTCAGGCTGGCGGGGACCGAGGAGCGGATGCCGCTTCTGGAGGAGGTGCTCGAGGTGATCGGCGGCCGGGTCCCGATCATCCTGGAGATCAAAACCGGCAGCCGCAATGAGGCGCAGAACGAAGCGGTCCTTGCGGCGATCTCGGGATACCGGGGGGATCTCTGCATCGAGTCCTTCGACCCGTTCATCGTGGGCTGGTGGAAGAAGAACGCGCCGCAGTACCTGAGGGGCCAGCTCTGCATGGGCGTGGAGGACCTGAAGAAGACCCTGAGGCCGGCGCTGGCCTGGGCCGGCGGCCACCTGTTCTTCGACGTGATCGCGAGACCGAACTTCATCGCCTACGATCTGACCGCGAAGAAGCCGGCGACCGTCAAACTGGTGGAAGCCCTGGGCGCCATGAAGGTCTGTTGGACGAGCCACGATCCGTCCGCCGAGGAGGAGAACGACACGGTGATCTTCGAGCACTACGAGCCGAAGGTCTGGTTCTGAGGAGAGAATATGTTAGAGGCGCTGCTGGCGAAACTGAATACTGAAGAGGAGAGAAGCCGGTTCCGCGTGCTCTATGAGACTTATGTCCGCCTGATGTTCCATATAGCAAATCAGTATCTCCCTGATCCGCGGGATGCGGAGGAGGCGGTCAGTGAGGCATTTTTCCGGATCTCCGAACATTTTTCGGAAATCGGGGAAATCGATTGTCCAAAGACCCGCAATCTCATCGTAATAATAACCAGGAACATT
>CADCOV010000248.1 GCA_902803185.1 uncultured Eubacteriales bacterium | reverse complement strand
CTTTCCTTTATAGTAGAGGGAAGCCGCCGCCATCTGGGCTTTGCTGGTCAGCCGGTAGACGCTGTCTCCTTTGGCCACCGGGTCCTTGAGGTCCCCGATGACGAGCCTTCCTTTTCCGGAGGCCTTCAGGTAGGTCACCAGGTTCCCGGCCCGGGTGTCCCGGCCGCGGATCTCAACGCCGTCCCCCATCTCGAGGGAAGCGCCCTCCTCCAGCCGGATCTCCACCAGGTTCCTGCCGGCGGACGGGTTCGTGACCGTCCCGATCAGGATGCCCTTGTTCTTCTGGATGCGGCCGGACATGAAGCGGCGCCCCGCTTCACCGGAGAAGTAGCCGTCGGTGAAGCCGCGGCTGAAGATCTGGGCGAGGGCCTCCCGGTCCTCCCGGGAGACAGTATAGCTCCCCTCCCGGGCGTAGAGGTCCAGGTATTTGCGGTAGATCGATACGACCACGCCCACGTACTCCGGGGATTTCATCCGTCCCTCGATCTTGAGGGAGGCGACGCCGGCCTCCGCCAGCTCGCCCAGGTGGTCGATCATGCACATGTCCGCCGGGCTCAGGGCGTAAGGGCCCTCCCCCGTCGGCTTTCCGTTCGCCGCCAGCGCTTCGTAGGGCAGCCGGCACGGCTGGGCGCAGGCGCCCCGGTTGCCGCTCCTAGCGCCGATGGCCCGGCTCAGCTGGCACTGGCCGGAATAGCAGATGCACAGCGCCCCGTGGCAGAAGACCTCGATCTCCGCCTCCCCGAGGGCGCAGACGGCCCGGATCTCCTCCAGGGAGAGTTCCCGGGCGGTGACCACCCGCTCGTAGCCCAGCTTCGCCGCCGCCCGGATGCCGCCGGGGCCGAAGACGGAGGCCTGGGTGGACAGGTGGATCGGCAGATCCGGCAGGTGGTCCCTGACCAGCTTCCCCAGACCCAGATCCTGGATGATCAAAGCGTCGGCGCCCCACTCCGCCAGCCTGGCGCAGTAGGAAAGGGCCGCCGGCAGCTCCTCGTCCGTCAGCAGCGTATTCATGGTGACGTAGACCTTGACGCCCCGCACGTGGGCGAAGCCGATGGCCTCCGCCAAAGCCTCGTCGTCGAAGTTCCCCGCATTCATCCGGGCGTTGAACAGCGTGCCGCCGCAGTAGATGGCGTCCGCTCCCGCCTCGACGGCGGCGATGAAGGCCTCTTTGGTCCCCGCAGGGGCCAGAAGCTCCGGGATCCTACGCATCCTCGTTCTCCTTCTTCTCTTCGCTGACCCGCGGCTTCACGCCGTGGAACTGGTAATAGCAGACCTCCAGCCGGCCGTTGTACAGCTTCCGCCGGCGGTTCGCCGGGCGGCCGAAGACCTTCTCCTCGAATCCCTTGTCGGTGGTGATCAAAAACAGGGACCAGTCCGGGTTCTCCTCAAAGAACTCCTTATACTTCCCGTAGATCACGTCGATCTCCGCCTGCTCGCCGATGCGCTCGCCGTAAGGCGGGTTGGTGATGATGATCCCGGACGGCTCCTGGGCCTCCAGCCGGATCATGTTCATGGCTTTGAAGACGATGTCGTCCTCCACCCCCGCCTCCATGGCGTTCTCCCGCGCCGCGGCGATGGCCCGGCCGTCCTTGTCGAAGGCCCGGATCCTGAGGGGCGTTTCGCTGTCGATGGCGGAGAAGGCCGCCTTCCGCTCCTCCTTCCAGACCTCCGCCGGGATCAGGTCCCAGCCCTCGCTGGCGAAGTGGCGGGAGAGGCCCGGGGCGATGTTCCTGGCGATCATGGCCGCCTCGATCGGGATGGTGCCGGAGCCGCAGCAAGGGTCCACCAGCAGCCGGTCCGCCTTCCAGAAGGAGAGCTGGATCATGGCAGCCGCCAGGGTCTCTTTGATCGGCGCCGCCACGTTGGCCACCCGGTAGCCCCGCTTGTGGAGGCCCTCCCCGCTGGTGTCCACGGTGATCGTGACCCGGTCCTTCAGCAGGGTGACCTTGACGGTGTAGTCCGCGCCGGTCTCCGGCAGGGTCTCCATGCAGTAGGCTTCGCCCAGCCGGGCGGCGATGGCCTTCTTGCAGATCTTCTGGCAGGCCGGCACGCTGTGGAGGGCGGACTTGACGGAGGTGCCGGTGACGGTGAACTTCCCGTCCGGCGGGATCAGGTTCTCCCAGGCGATGGCCTTGGTCTGCTGGAACAGCTCCTCGAAGGTCTTCGCGGTGAACTCCGCCATCTTGAGGAGGACCCGGTCTGCCGTGCGGAGCCACAGATTGCTCCGGACGATGCCCCGCTCGTCTCCCATGTAGGTGACCTTGCCGTCCTCCGTCTTGGCCACGTCAAAGCCCAGCGCCTCGACCTCCCGCCGCACGACGGCCTCCAGTCCGAAGGTGGCGGTCGCGATCAGTTCCATCCTCATGGTCTCTTCCCTTTCCTTTCCCTAAATACAATGAAACTCCAAGACAGGCGCGGTGCCTGCCCTGGAGTCTCAGATCCTTCATTATGGTTTACAGATATGGCTCCCGGCTGTTCAGCTTGTTGCTCTCGATGGTCTCGATGACGTTCAGAGCCTTGCCGGTGCCGATGGCGACACACTGCTCAGGCATATCCGCCACTCTGACCTCGATGCCGGTCCTCTCCTGGATCCTCTTGTCCAGGCCGTAGAGGTACGCGCCGCCGCCGGTCAGGACGATGCCGGAGTTGGTGATGTCCGCCGCCAGTTCCGGCGGGGTCTGCTCCAGCACGCTGTGGACCGCTTCGCAGATGGTGTAAAGCGGCTCCTCCAGAGCCTCCATGATCTCCTCGGAGGTGACCTCCACCACCTTCGGCAGGCCGCTGACCAGGTCCCGGCCTCTGCAGTCCGCGGTGATGACCTCGTCTCTGGTGTAGGCGGTGCCCAGCTTGAACTTGAGTTCCTCAGCGGTACGCTCGCCGATGTAGAGCTTGTGGTTCTTCCGCATGTACTGGATGATGGAGTCGTCAAAGCGATCGCCCGCCACCTTGACGGAGGCGCTGGCGACGATGCCGCCCAGGGCGATGACCGCGATGTCCGTGGTGCCGCCGCCGATGTCGATGACCATGACGCCGTCCGGTTTGCTGATGTCAAGGCCGGCGCCGATGGCAGCCGCCACCGGTTCCTCGATCAGGAAGACGTTCTTGCCGCCCGCCTGGGTGGCCGCCTCCCGGACCGCTCTCTTCTCCACCTCGGTGACGCCGCTCGGGACGCAGACCATGATGCGCGGCTTGAAGAAACGGCCGCTGCCGCAGGTCTTGCGGATGAAGTACTTCAGCATCTTCTCCGTGATGTCGTAGTCGGCGATGACGCCGTCCTTCAGCGGCTTGACCGCCACGATGTTCGCCGGCGTTCTGCCCAGCATCTGGCGGGCCTCCTCGCCGACGGCGAGGATCTCATCGGTGTCCTTGTTCACAGCGACGACCGACGGCTCCTCCAGGACGATGCCCTTACCCTTTATATAAACCAGTACGTTGGCGGTACCGAGATCGATTCCTACTTCTGTTGCCATGTACATTCTCCTTTCCGTTTGCATAGGTACAGTTAATTATATACGCACGGAAACGATTTTTCAATGGCAAACTCTCCGGGATCCGCCGCCCCTACTTCGCCAGCTTGCGGCAGAGATCCTCGAGGGCCTCCGTCATCGCTTCCTCGAAGGTCGGGTGCGGGCGCATGGCTTTGAGCAGGTCTTCGGCTGTCAGATGGTTCGCCATGGCCTCGGCGATCTCGGAGATCATGTCCGTGCTGGACAGGCACATCAGGCTGGCGCCCAGGATCTCCCCGGTCTCCCCGTGGGCCACGATCTTCATGAAGCTGCGCCCCGGATCCGCGATCAAAGTCCTGGCGTTTCCGCCCATGACGCACTTGCCCGCCTTGACCGGGATGCCCGCCGCCTTGGCCTCCGCCTCGGTGATGCCCACCGTCGCGATCTCAGGCCGGCAGTAGATGCAGCTCGGCACCACGTTCATGTCGACGCCGTTCTCGACGCCGCAGAGTCCCTCCACGCAGGCCGTGCCCTGGGCCGCCGCCACGTGGGCCAGCTGAATCTTCGCAGACACGTCGCCGATGGCGTAGACGCCGGGGATGGACGTCTGGTAGTGCTCGTCCACCTGGATCGACTTCCCGTTGAAGGCCGGGGTCATCTCCTCAGCGAACAGGCCGTCACAGTACGGACGCCGTCCGATGGCGCAGAGGACCGCCTCGCCGACGGCGCTGCCCGGCTTGCCCTTCTCGACGAAGTTGACCTTGAGGCCCTCGTCGGTCTGCTCCACGTTCTCCACCATGGCGTTCGTGTGGACGCTGAGGCCCTGGCGCTTGAACAGGATGCTGAGGTTCTGGCCCAGCTCCCGGTCCAGGGTCGGCATCAGCCGGTCCATGCCCTCGATGACGGTGACCTCGCAGCCCAGCTCCGCATAGAAGGTGGCGAACTCCACGCCGATGACGCCGCCGCCGATGATGACGATGGAGCGGTACAGGTGGTCGGCGCCTTCCAGCAGCTCGTCGCTGGTCATGACGCCCGGCAGGTCCAGGCCCGGGATCGGCGGGCGGGACGGCACGGAGCCGGTGGCGACCAGGATGTTCTCAGCGGTCAAAACGGACTCCCCGCCTTCCCCGTCCGTCACGGTGACGGTGTGCGGGGCGGTGATCTTCGCGGTGCCGTGGATCGAAGCCACCTTGGCGGATTTGAACATGCTCTCGATGCCCGCGGAAAGGGTCTCGGACACCCGGCGCTTGTAGGCAAAGATCTCCGGGATGTCCGCTTTGATGTCGGAAGTATGGATGCCGATGGAGGCCCCGTTCGCCGCGTGGCTGTACACCTCGGAGGCGTGGAGCAGGGTCTTGGTCGGCACGCAGCCCCGGTTCAGGCAGGTGCCGCCGGCCTCCCGGTTCTCGACGACGGCGGTGGACAGGCCCAGCTTGGCGGCGCGCAGAGCCGCCGTGTATCCTCCCGGGCCGGCGCCGATGACGATGAGTTGATAGTCGTACATGGTTCTCATCCTTTCGGTACTCAGATGTGGAAAAAGCGCGGACCGCGAATCCCGCGGCCGCGCCTTCTGTCGTTGGTTGGTTATTCCGTTTCCCTGACCCAGCGCACCACCGGCTTACGGGCTGCCCTGACCTCGTCAGGCCGCCCGATCGGGGTGTTGTGCGGCGCGTGGTGCATGTACTCCGGATCCTCGCTGCCCAGGGCGTAGAGCTTGCGGAACACGTCCGCCGCCCAGTCCAGGGTCTCCTTGCTCTCGGTCTCCGTCGGTTCCAGCATCAGCGCTTCGTGGACGATCAGCGGGAAGTACATTGTAGGCGGATGCATGCCGAAGTCGATCAGGGACTTGGCCACGTCCAGCGCGGAGACGCCGGTCGCCTTCTTGTACTCGCCCAGGTCGAGGACGAACTCGTGCATGCAGATGCGGTCGAAGGCAGGCTCGAAGGTGCCTTTGATCTTCGCCATCAGGTAGTTGGCGTTCAGCACCGCGTTCTGCGCCGCCTCCGGGATGCCCTCCTTGCCCAGGGTCATCATGTAGGTCAAAGCCTTCACGACCACCAGGAAGTTGCCGGCAAAGCCGCGGACCTGGATGTGCCCCGGTCCCTCCATCAGAGCGGAGGCCGGCAGGAACTCCTGCAGGAATGCCTTGCAGCCGACGCCGCAGGCGCCCGGACCGCCGCCGCCGTGCGGGGTGGAGAAGGTCTTATGCAGGTTCAGGTGGACGCAGTCGAAGCCCATGTCGCCCGGGCGCACCACGCCCATGACCGCGTTCAGGTTGGCGCCGTCGTAGTAGCACAGGCCGCCTGCCTCGTGGACCAGCCGGGTGATCTCCAGGATGTTCTCGTCGAAGATGCCGACGGTGTTCGGGTTGGTCAGCATCAGGCCGGCCACGTCCGGACCGAGGGCGCCCTTCAGGGCCTCGAGATCCACGCAGCCGTCCGCCGCAGACGGGATGTTCACCACTTCGAATCCGCACATGGCGGCGGTGGCAGGGTTGGTCCCGTGGGCGGAGTCCGGCACGATGATCTTGGTGCGGGCCTTGTCGCCTCTGGCGTCGTGGTACTGCTTGATCAGCATGACGCCGGTGAACTCGCCGTGGGCGCCCGCCGCCGGCTGGAAGGTCATGTCGTCCATGCCGGTGATCTCACAGAGATACTTTTTGGCGGTGTCGAGGACCTCCCGGCAGCCTTCGGCCGCATAGGCCGGGGCCAGCGGGTGGATGTTGGCAAAGCCCGGCAGGGCCGCCATGTCCTCATCCACGCGAGGGTTGTACTTCATGGTGCAGGAACCCAGCGGATAGAAGCCGGAGTTCACGCCGTGCACCTGGGTGTGCAGTTCGGAATAGTGGCGGGAGAGGTCGACCTCGCTCATCTCAGGGAGCGCCGGGGCCTCCTCG
>CADCOV010000247.1 GCA_902803185.1 uncultured Eubacteriales bacterium | reverse complement strand
TGCTTCCTGGCCTCCAGGGCCTGCTGGTACTGCTCCCGCATCTCCGCGGTCAGCATGACCGTCTGCCCCGTCTCATCAAAGGTGGCGTTCGGGAGCATGTGGTACTTCATCATGCTCTGGATGTTCTTCCTGGTCTCCTCCACCGTGCTGCCGCTCCTGGCCGCCAGCTGCTTCACCTCGAAGTACTGGGCGTCGCCGATCATCTGGGCGTAGCGGTAGAACTTGTCCACCAGGCTCTTGCCCTTGGCGCCGATGCGGGTCAGGATGCCGAAGCCGCCGGTGCAGATCAAAGAAAAGATCCCCGCCGCGGTGAGGCCGCCTGCGCCCAGTCCGATGCCCGCCAGGGCGAGGGAAATGCCGGCTGCGCCGGTGACCGCCATGCCGGCGATGCCGGTGGCCATCTCCGCGATGTAGCCCGCCTTGGACGGCTTGGCCTGGGTGAACGGAACGATGGCGTTCTGCTTCTGCGCGGCCGTGCCGGACTTCCAGGCGGCGCTGCCGCCCTCGTTCCTCATGTTGGCCCTGCGCTGGGAAGCGGTCTGCCAGCCGCTCATCGGCTTGCCGTTCTCCGCCGCCCTGCGCCAGGCTTCCGTATCCTGGACCTCCTGGCGGTAGGCGCCGATGCGGCTCTTCAGGCTGTTGCTCAGGCCGCTGTAGTTGTTTGTCTCAATGGCGTCGGTGACCGTTTTCAGGATATCGTCGCCCAGATCGAACAGATCGTTGAGATAATCCATACGCTAAGCCTCTCTTATTTTCTCACCTTCACGAGGGCGATGATGCCGACGGTAAGGGCCGCAGCGCTGAGGCACAGGGCAGTCCCTGCCAGGGAAAGGCTGACGATACTGACTCTCTTCATGGTGATCTCTCCTTTTCACAGTAATAGATAGTAGTATTATACCACAAATCGCCTAGTGTTGAATATTTCGGATGAATTTTCTGTCACGCCCAGCCTAAACAAAATGCCGCAGCCCCATGGGCCGCGGCATCCCGCATATCAAAACTATCTCGGCAGCACGATCTCGCGCTTCTCCGGGTCCTTCGCCCTGCGGTAGAGGACGAAGCGGCGGCCGATGGCCTGGACGAATTCCGCGTGGAGCGTCTCCGCCAGCTGGTTGCAGACCTCCTTCGGGTCCAGCTCCGATCCCTCCTGGATGGAGCATTTGATCAGTTCGTGGACGGAGAGGTAGTCGTCGATGGCCTTCACCACGTTTTCCGTGAGACCGGCTTTGCCGATGCTGGCGGCCGGAGAGATCCCGTTCGCCAGTCCCTTCAGGTAGCTTCTCTGTTTTCCTGTCAGCATGTTTCCTCCATGAGCTTTTCCACCGCGGCGAGACGGGCGGAGACGCAGAAGACCTCCAGGGCCTGCTCCAGCTCCTCCACCGGCGGCAGAGACGGGGCGATGCGGATGTTGCTGTCCTCAGGGTCCTTGCCGTACGGGAAGGTGGCGCCGGCGCTGGTCATCGTGACGCCCGCTTCCTTGGCCAGGGCCAGGGTGCGCTTCGCAGTGCCCGGCAGGGCGTCGTAGCTGACGAAGTAGCCGCCCTTCGGGGTGACCCAGCTGCCGATGCCCAGCGGCGCGATCTCCTTCTCCAGGGTCTCCACCACCGCGTCGAACTTCGGCTTCATGATCTCCGCGTGCTTCTTCATCAGCTCCAGGGTCGTGGCCTTGTCCTTCAGGAAGAGGACGTGGCGCAGCTGGTTCACCTTGTCAAAGCTGATGGCCTGCACGCCGTAGAGCTTCTTCATGTGGGCCATGTTGGCCTCGCTGCAGGCGAAGCAGGACACGCCGGCACCCGGGAAGGTGACCTTGGAGGTGGAGGCGAACTCGAAGACCATGTCCGGGTTCCCCGCCTCTCTGCAAAGGGCCAGGATGTCCGGGAACGGCACGAAGTCGCCGTCGAACTCGTGGATGATATAGGCGTTGTCCCACATCAGCAGGAAGTCCGGCGCCGCCGGCTTCAGGGCCGCGATGCGGCGGATCGTCTCCTCGCTGTAGATGATGCCCTGCGGGTTGGAGTACTTCGGTACGTTCCACATACCCTTGACGGTCGGATCCTTGACCAGCTCCTCCACCAGGTCCATGTCCGGGCCTTCCGGTGTCATCGGGACGTTGATCATCTCGAATCCGAAGCTCTCGGTGATCTTGAAGTGGCGGTCATAACCCGGCACCGGGCAGATCCACTTCTTCACCGGCTCGTCCTTCCAAGGGCGCTCGCTGTGGAGCAGGCCGTGGATGTAGGCCTCGCTGATGGTCATGTGCATCAGCTGCAGGCTGGCGTTGCCGCCGACGAAGACCTCCTCCGGCTGACATCCCAGTATCTCGGCGAACAGCTTCTTCGCCGACGGGAGGCCGGAGAGCTCGCCGTAGTTGCGGGCCTCGATGCCGTCCACAAAGCAGGCGTCCGGATCGTCCAGGATCGTCAGCAGCGGGTTGGACAAAGCCAGCTGCGCCTTGCTCGGCTTACCTCTCGCCATGTTCAGCGTCAGGTTCTTCTCCTTCAGTGCCTGGAACTGGATGCTAAGGGCTTCCTTCTCTGCCGCCAGCTGGGCAGCGGTCATTTCCTGATAATTCATTTCTCTTTCCCTTTCTTATAGATGAGTTCTCGTGTCGGTCTCGAACATATCAATTATATAACAGAAAACGCCGGATGTCTCCGGCATTTTCCGATTTATCTTTCGTTCTTACGCGATCTCGAGCACGTCGTAGTCCTTGTCCTCGACGGCCTGCTTCAGGACGGCGTCCTCCACGTCCGCGCTGAGCTTCACGACGGCGGTGCCGGCCTCGTGGCTGACGATGGCCTCCTCCACGCCCTCCAGCTTCTCCAGCGCCTTCTTGACGGTGGCTTCGCAGTGCGTGCACATCATGCCTTCGATCTTCATGGTCTTCTCTTTCATCTCGGTTTCCTCCTTGAGTCTTCGGTTGATCTCGTCCGTGACGGACGGCTGGGTGACAGCGTTTTTGATTCTTTTGTCCCGCGCCGCGCTGTGCAGGTCGAACAGGTTGAGGCGCAGGGCGTTGGTGACGACGCAGAAGCTGGAGAGCGACATGGCCGCCGCGCCCAGCATCGGGTTCATGTTCCAGTGGAGCAGGACCGTGTAGAGGCCCGCCGCCAGCGGGATCAGCAGCACGTTATAGAAGAAGGCCCAGAACAGGTTCTCGTGGATGTTCCTCAAGGTCGCCCGGGACAGCCGGATGGCCGCCGCCACGTCGCTGAGCCTGCTGTTCATCAAAACCACGTCCGCCGCGTCGATGGCGACGTCCGTGCCGGCACCGATGGCGATGCCCATGTCCGCCCGGGTCAGGGCCGGCGCGTCGTTGATGCCGTCCCCCACCATGGCCACCTTGCCGAAGGCCTTGAGGTCCCGGATCACGCTCTCCTTGCCCTCCGGCAGCACGCCGGCGACGACCTCGTCCACCCCCGCCTGGGCGCCGATGGCCCGGGCCGTCTTCTCGTTGTCGCCGGTCAGCATGACCACCCGGATGCCCATGTTCCTGAGCTCTTCGATGGCCTTCGGGCTGTCCTCCTTGATGACGTCCGCAACGGCGATGAGGCCGAGGAACCGGCCCTCCTCCGCGAAGTAGAGGCAGGTCTTGCCCTGCTCCGCCAAAGCGTCTGCCCTGCTTGTGACCTCAGCCGGCACTTCGCACTTCCCGGCGATGAAGTCCAGCTTGCCGCCGGTGAGCTGTCCCTGAGGCCCGACCGCGGTGAGGCCGTTCCCCGGTACCGCGGCGAACTCCCGGACTTCCGACGCCGCGAGGCCGTCTGCAGCGGCCCTTGCCACCACCGCCTTCGCCAGCGGGTGCTCGCTCTTCGCCTCCAGGGCATAGGCCGCTGCGAGGAGATCCGACGCCGTGACGCCCTCCGCCGGCAGGATGTCCGTCACCTCCGGCTCGCCCTTGGTGATGGTGCCGGTCTTGTCCAGCGCCACGATCTGCATGCGGCCGGTCTCCTCCAGGGAGACGGCGGTCTTGAACAGAATGCCGTTCTTCGCGCCCTTGCCGTTGCCCACCATGATGGCCACCGGCGTCGCCAGGCCCAGCGCGCACGGGCAGCTGATGACCAGGACGGAGATCGCCCGCGCCAGGGCGAAGCCCGGCGTCTGCCCCACCAGGAGCCAGATGGCCAAAGTCACCAGCGCGATCCCCAGGACCGCCGGCACGAAGATGCCCGCCACCACGTCCGCCTTCTTGGCGATCGGGGCTTTGGTCGCCGCCGCGTCGCTGACCATTTTGATGATCTGGGAGAGGGTCGTGTCCTCCCCGACCCTGGTGGCCCGGCACCGGAGGAACCCGGACTGGTTGACGGTGGCCGCGGAGACCGTATCCCCCGCCGCCTTGTCCACCGGGATGCTCTCGCCGGTCAGCGCCGCCTCGTTCACAGCGCTCGCGCCCTCTATGATGACGCCGTCCACCGGGATGTTCTCCCCCGGCCGCACGACGAAGATATCTTCCTTCCTGACCTGCTCCACCGGCACGACGGTCTCGGCGCCGTGCCTCTCAACGGTGGCCGTCTTCGGCGCCAGCCGCATCAAAGACTTCAGCGCGTCGGTGGTCTTGCCCTTGGACCTGGCCTCCAGCATCTTGCCCACGGTGATCAAAGTCAGGATCATCGCCGCGGACTCGAAGTAGAACTCATCCATGTAGGTCATGACGGCCTCCATGTTGCCGTCCGCCTGGGCCCTGGTCATGGCCAGAAGCGCGTAGACGCTCCAGCCGAAGGAAGCGGCGGAGCCCATGGCCACCAGGGTGTCCATGTTCGGCGAGCGGCGGACAAGGCCCTGAAAACCGCTGATGAAAAAACGCTGGTTGATGACCATCACGATCCCGGCAAGGAGCATCTGGACAATCGCGATGCCCAGCGGATTGCCCTCAAGGAAGGCCGGCAGGGGGAGGTGCAGCAGGGAGTGGCCCATGGACAGAAACATGAGGAGAAAAAGGAACAGCAAAGAGGCGATCAGACGGCGTCGATGACCGCCTGGGTGCTGGCGGTGCCTTCCACCCCCATGGAATTGGTAAGCAGAGACACGGCACATCCGGTGACGCCCGGAACCGCGCACACGGCTTTTTCAACCCGTGCGCTGCAGGCGGCGCAGCTCATGCCGGTCACATCAAACCTGGTCAAAACGGGATTCCTCCTTTGGTCTATTTGAGCATCCGCTCCAGGGTAGAGAGCAGCGCGTCGATCACCTGGTCATTGCCTTCACGGATGTCGTCGGC
>CADCOV010000246.1 GCA_902803185.1 uncultured Eubacteriales bacterium | reverse complement strand
GCGCTGACGGGCATGCTGCAGCAGCTTTTCAATGCGGCGGACACGGCGGTGGTGGGGCGCCTCGTGGGGGCGAACGCCATGGCGGCGGTGGGCAGCGTGGGCTCCCTGGTGGGACTGCTCATCGGGCTCGTCGGCGGCATCAGCATCGGTACCACGGTGGTGATCTCCCAGGCGACGGGGCGGCGGGACAAGGACGCCATCCACGCGGCGGTGCACACCTCGATTCTGGTGGCTTTGGTCGGCGGGATCCTTTTGACCTGCGTCGGGGAGACGATCGCGCTGCCGATGCTGAGGCTCCTGGGGTCGCCGGAGGAAGTCATCGGGATGTCGCTTTTGTACCTGCGCATCTACCTGGCGGGCATGCCGCTGGTGTTCCTTTACAACATCGAGGCGGCCATCGTCCGCACCCAGGGGGACACCCGCACGCCGCTCGTCATCCTCACGATCTCCGGCGTGCTGAACGTGGTGCTGAACCTGTTCTTCGTGGCGGTGTTCCACATCGGGGTCGCGGGCGTGGCGCTGGCGACGATGATCGCCAACGGTGTGAGTGCAGTGGTTTTGTTCGCGCATCTGACGAGGCTCAAGAGCGACCTGAAAGTAGATATCAAAAGTATTCGCGTCAACCGGGAGATCCTGAAGAATATCCTCACGATCGGCCTGCCATCCGGGCTCCAGGGGAGCCTGTTCTCCATCTCCAACCTGGTCATCCAGAGCGCGATCAACAGCCTGGGCGCCACCGTCATGGCGGGCGCCGCAGCCGCAGCCAACATCGACATGCTGAGCTTTTACATCATGTCCGCCTTCGGGCAGGCGGGCATGACCTTCGTCGGGCAGAACTACGGGGCGGGGGACATCCGCCGCTGCCGGTACATCACCCGGGTGGTGCTGCTGCAGGGCATCCTGATCACCTCGGCGATGGGCGCCTGCCTGTTCCTGTCGGGCCACACCCTGCTGGGGATCTTCAACCGGGATCCTGCCGTCATCGAGGTGGGCCTGACCCGCATGAAGTTCATCTCCCTGTTTGCGGGGCTGGATGCTTTGATGGAGATCCTGTCCGGTATCCTCAGGGCCTACGGCTGGTCGCTGAGCCCGGCGATCATCACGCTGATGGGCGTGGTGGGGACCAGGATCCTGTGGGTCAGCTTCGTCTTCCCGGCGTTCCGCTCCTTCACGACGCTGATGGTGCTCTATCCGATCAGCTGGGCGGTCACCAGCGCGGTCCTGGGTGTCGTCCTCCTTCTCCACATGAAGAAAAGAGGATTCCTGACATAACCGGAATCTCTCTTTACAAAACATTCTGTTTCGGGTAATGTGGAAGCGAACTGACACTGTGGAACAGAAAGGACATCATGCTTTCTAATTTTTTGGTGGCCGTCAGCGCTGTACTGCCGATGTTCGTCCTGATCGGGATCGGCATGGTGGTGCGGAAGACCGGTCTCATCGGCAAACAGGAGAACAAGAGGCTGAACCGGATGGTGTTCCTCGTCCTCTTCGGGCCGATGACCTTCTATAACATCTATCACAACCCGCCTCACGAAGCGCTGGACGTCAGGCTGATCGGCTTTGCGGTCGCGGCGCTCCTGGTGTCCATCGTGGTGATGATCCCTGTCTCCAAGCGGATCACGCCTTCCTCCAAGAGCCGCGGCTCCCTGATCCAGGCGGTCTACCGGAGCAACCTGGTCATGATGGGGCTGCCCTTGGCCATGCATCTGTGTGCGCCGGAGGACGTGGCGATGACCACGATCCTGATCGCCATCATCGTGCCGATCTACAACGCCTCCGCGGTCGTCATCCTGTCCGTCTTCAGCGGGAACAAGCCGGATCTGAAGAGCGTGCTCCTCAAGGTCGCGAAGAACCCGCTGATCATCGGTTCCATCCTCGGACTGGCCGCCGTCTACGCGGGGATCCGGCTCCCGGCGCTGGTGGAGGAGGTCGTGGCGGACATGGCCGGCGCAGCGCCGACGATGGGCCTCATCATCCTGGGCATCTCCTTCGAACTGGCGGACGTCAGGAGCTGCAGGCGGAACCTGACCTACGCAGTGCTGGGGAGACTGGTGGTGGTGCCGGGCATCGTGCTGGCGCTGGCGGCGCTCCTGGGATTCCGGGGCGGTGACTTCGTGGCGCTCATCGCCTGCTTCTCCTCGCCGTGTTCCATGAGCTCCTACGCCATGGCGGAGGCGATGGACTGCGACGGCGTGCTGGCGGGCAACTCCGTGATCTTCACCTCGCTGCTTTCCAGCTTCACGATGTGC
>CADCOV010000245.1 GCA_902803185.1 uncultured Eubacteriales bacterium | reverse complement strand
GCACATGTTCTTTCCGACCACCTCGCAGGCCTCCGGGATCCCCACGCTGACCTTGAGCTGTTTGCCGCACTTGCAGGACACGGTGAAGACCTCGAAGCCGTTCTTGCGGAAGATCCTGGCGGCGATCCCCGCCTCCTCCAGCAGGCCGATGCAGGTCGCGATGCCGATCTTCTCCGCCCCGATCTTGCGGGCGAACTCCATGATCTCCTGGACCCGGTTCATCCGGCAGTAGTTCTCCGCCTCCACCTCCGCGGCGGCAACGGTGAGCCTGCGGACCTCCTCCTTCTCGTATTCCGCCATGGCCTCCTCCAGAAGGCCCTCCGGCATGGAATCCCCCGGGCAGAACGGCGGCGTCTTGCCGTCCCCCTTCCGGCAGCCCTTGAGGCCACAGTCCGCACAGCTGAACGTTCTCCTGTCTTTCTCCTCCATGATCCCTCTCCTGTCCGCGCCCGTGATAGCTTCTGCGATCAGTATATCATCCCCGCCGCCCCGGAACAAGAAAAGATCCGGGGGCAGTGCCCTCGGATCTTCAGATGGCGGAGAGACCGGGATTCGAACCCGGGGAACCGTTAGGTTCACGGCATTTCGAGTGCCGCACGATCGACCACTCTGACATCTCTCCGTATCAAAAGGCCGTTCAAAACGAACACGTATACTATATCATAAGGATTTTGGACTTTCAAGCAAAACCGTCATCGGCCGCCGAACTACAGCTTCGCCGGGTGGATGAACCGGAGGGCGTGCTCGCACATGGTGAGGCTGAAGCGCTCCGCCTCCAGGATCTCCCCGTCCACGCAGAAGTGGAACGGCGCGCCGTCGTAAGGATCCACGGTGATGGCTTTGCACCGGTAGGCCGCCACCACGTCCTGGGCCTTCGGGTCGTTCAGGTGGGTCCCCGCCTTGTACTTCGGGAGCAGGTCGAGGAACCGCCGCCGCGGGATGTCGCTGACGATGTTGACGTCGAAGTAGCCGTCGTCGATCTCCGCCTGCGGAGAGGAGTAGAAGCCGCCGCCGCAGAAGGAGCCGTTGGAGATGGCACAGAGGAGCATCTTGCCCTCCCTGAGGGTCGTCTCCCCCTCCTTCAGGATGAGGGCGGTGCCCTTCTTCTGCACGATCATGCCGAGGGCCGCCAGCATATAGGCAGCCGGGCCGCTGATCAAAGGCTTCCTCTTCAGGCTCAGGGAGGCCTCCACCACGTTGCTGTCAAAGCCGATGTTGATCATGTTCAGGCAGTAGCGGGACTGCTCCTTCCCGTTGATCGGGCCGTCGATGCGGATGAGGTCGATGGGCTTGTCCTGGCCCTTGATCTGGGCCTCCACGGACAGGAAGTCCCCGTCGTCCTGGAAGTTGCGGACGGTGTCGTTGCCGCTGCCGATCGGGATGATGCCGAAGGCGATGTTAGGATAGCCTGCAATGCCGTTCACGATCTCGTTGGCGGTGCCGTCCCCGCCGCAGGCATAGAACCGGGCCTCCTCGCCCCCAAGGCTTTCGGCGGCGGCCTTCGCCTTCCGCTCGCCGTCTCCCACCGCATCGGTGAAGAGGATCTGGTATTCTTCTCCGGCCGCGCCGAGTACCGCATCGATCTGAGCGGCCAGCGGATCCGTCATCTTCCCCAGGCCCGCCGCCGGATTAATGAAAAAGAAATGCTTCACTTCGCATCCCTCCCTTTTCTGATCATATACCTATATGGTAAACCAAAGGGCTTTGATTCGCAACCGATTTCGGGTACAATGTGGATATAGGATGTATAACAGTTGAGAAAGGAGGAGGCCATGCCTTCCGTTTACGCCCATAGATCCTGCGGTGATCTGACCGCCGCAGCCCTGACCGGAAAGATCCGGGAGACCGTCGACACCTACCGGGATTTCTACGACCTGGGGACCCACGGCCCGGACCCGCTGTTCTTCTTCGGTCCCTTCTACGAGAACCGGGTGAACCGCTACGGCCACGCCATCCACGAGGCGCCGGCCGCCGCGTTCCTGAAGCCCGCCGCCGAGGCGGTCCTCGCCATCCCGTCCTGGAAGCAGGACCGGGACCAGATGCTGGCCTACCTCTACGGCTTCATCTGCCACTTCAACCTGGACGCGGCCTGCCACAACTACATCGAAAAGGCGATCCACGTCTCCGGCTTTACCCACCAGCAGATCGAGTCGGAGTTCGAAAAATACCTGATCCTGAAGGAAAAGCACAGCTACAGCGCCCACAGCTACGTAGGACACCTCACCTACAGCAGGGCCTACGCCCGGGTCCTCGCCCCGCTCTACCCTGAGATCTCGGAAAACGACCTCAGGGCCTGCTTCGCCTCCTTCAGGGTCTGCAGCGCCTTCCTGGGGAGCGACACGCCTCACGCCGTCCACCGGGCCTTCTATAACGTCCTGAAGCCGCTGGGCAAGGAACGGGGCATCGGCAGCATGTCCGTCAGCGGCCCGCTGCTGGAAGGGTGCATTTCGATCGACCGCCGGCTCACCGCCATCCGGGACAAGTCCGTACCGGAGGCCGTGAGGCTGATCGGGCGCTTCGCCGCCTACGTGGAAGCCCTGGAAAAGAAAGGACCCGCCGTGCTGGACGGCAGGTTCCAAGAGACGTTCGTATTCACCCCGGACTGGGAGAAGGTAGAGTTCTGACCCCCCTCCTACAGGCCGATGGTACTTTTGATGAGCACGGGAGCCGTCTGTTTCTCGAGAGTGATCGAGAAGGCGGCTCTTGCCATATCCGCGGCCGCTTTGGCCTTCTTTTTGTCGTTGCTGCGGAACACCGCCAGGGTCTGGCCCCTGGTCACCCGCTCGCCGATCTTCTTCTCCACGGTGACGCCCGCCGCATGGTCGATGGTGTCCTCCTTGGTGGCCCTGCCCGCGCCGGTATGCTGGGAGGCGGCCCCGATCAGCTGGGTGTCGATGGCAGCCACGAAGCCCGCCGACTCCGCCAGCACCTTCTCCTCGAACTTCGCCTGCGGGAACAGGGAATAGTCGTCTATGACGTCCGGATCGCCCCCCTGCCGCTCGATCAAAGTCCTGAGCCGCGCCAGGGCTGCGCCGCTGGCCACGGCATGCTCTGCCAGGGATCTTCCCGCGGAGGCGGTCTTGGCCCTGCCGCCCAGGTAGATCATGATCCCCGCCAGATGCAGGGAGAGCTCGGTGATGTCCGCCGGTCCCTCGCCCTTCAGCGTATCGATGGCCTCGATGACCTCCAGGCTGTTGCCCACGGCCCGGCCCAGCGGCTGGTTCATGTCGGTGATGCAGGCTGCGGTCTTCTTGCCGGCGGCGGTGCCGATGCGGCACATGATCTCCCCCAGCTCCTCCGCGGCCTTCTGGTCCTTCATGAAGGCGCCGCTGCCGCACTTCACGTCCAGCAGGATGGCATCGCTCCCCGCTGCCAGCTTCTTGCTCATGATGGAGCTGGCGATGAGGGACAGGTTCTCCACGGTGCCCGTCACGTCCCGGAGGGCGTAGAGCTTCTTGTCCGCCGGTGCGATGTGGCCGCTCTGGCCGATCAAAGCGATCCCCGCCTCGTTCACCTGGGTGAAGAACTCCGCCGGCTCCAGGGTGGTGCGGAAGCCCGGAATGGACTCCAGCTTATCGATGGTGCCGCCGGTGAAGCCCAGGCCCCGGCCGCTCATCTTGGCCACCGGCACCCCGCAGGCGGAAGCGATCGGCGCCGCCACCAGGGTCACCTTGTCGCCGACCCCGCCGGTGGAGTGCTTGTCCACCTTGATCCCCTTGATCGCGGAGAGGTCCACGTTGTCCCCGGAGGCCCGCATGGCGTCCGTCAGGGTGAAGGTCTCCTCGTCGTCCATGTGCCGGAAGAAGATGGCCATGAGAAGCGCAGACGCCTGGTAATCCGGGATGTTCCCCAGGGTGTATTCCTTGACGAATTCCCGGATCTCACGCTCCGTGAGCTTTCCGCCGTCACGCTTCTTTACGATAATATCATTCATGTTAATGTTCATTTCAGGATCTCCTTCAGGAAGCTCGTTCCGAAATGCGGCGCCTCTGCGCCAAGGTAGTCCGCCACCGTCGCGCCGATGTCGCCGAAGGGACTTCTGGTCCCAAGGTCAGCGCCGGCTTTGACCGGGCCGCCGAAGGCCACCAGCGGGATGTACTCCCGGGTGTGGTCGGTGCCGGTGAAGGTCGGATCGTTGCCGTGGTCCGCGGTCAGCATCAGGATGTCCCCCGGCCTCATGGCCGCCCTGAGCTCCGGCAGCCTGGCGTCGAAGTCCATGATGGCTTTGCCGTAGCCGACCGGGTCCCGCCGGTGGCCGTACATGGTATCGAAGTCCACCAGGTTCGTGAAGATGAAGCCCTCCTCCACCTTCTCCATGGCCTCTAAGGTCTTATCCACGCCGTCCATGTTGCCGTCGATGTGGACCGCCTCCGTCACGCCGTTGCCGTTGAAGATGTTCTGGATCTTGCCCACGGCGTAGACCGGAAGGCCCGCCGCCTTGACCTTGTCCAGCACCGTCTCCTCCGGCGGGTCCACTGCGTAGTCCTTGCGGTCGAAGGTCCGCTCCCGCTTGCCCTCCGCGTTGATGATGTACGGGCGGGCGATGACCCGTCCGCAGGCCCACTTGCCGTGGAGCAGCTCCCTTGCGGTCTCGCAGATCTCGTAGAGCCGCGGCAGCGGGATCACCGCGGTGTTGGCCGCGATCTGGAACACGCTGTCGGAGGAGGTGTAGACGATCGGTTTGCCGGTCGCCTCGTGCTCCGGCCCCAGCTCCTCGATGATCACCGTGCCGGAGGCCGGGTAGTTGCCCAGGCACTCCACGCCGATGCGCCGCTGGAATTCCTCCATGAAGTCAGCCGGGAACCCCTCCGGATACATTTTGAACGGGGTCTTGACCTCGAGCCCCGCGATCTCCCAGTGGCCGGTCAGGGTGTCCTTGCCGGCGGAGACCTCCATGAGCCGCCCGTAGGCGCCCTCCGGCGTTGCCACCGCGAACTTCCCGCTGCCGCCGCATAGGCCCGGGATATTGCCCCAGCCCAGCTTCTGCAGCTCCGGGATCCTGAAGTCCTCTCCCATCGTCTCCGCGATGTGGCCGAAGGTGTCGGAGCCCGCGTCGCCGAAGGCGGCGGCGTCCGGGGCTTCTCCCACGCCCAGGCTGTCCAGCACGATCAGGATGACTCTTTTCTTTTCCATTTCATTCCCCTCTTTCCGATCCGGCCTCCCCCGCCGGCGTCCCGCAGATGAGCTGCGGCACCGCTCCCACGTAATCCAGGGAGACCAGTTTATATGTCACGCCGTTCAGCGTGCCCTTGAATCCGCTGTGATAGGCGTCCGGGCCGTGGAGATGGCCGTAGACGCAGGTCCTGACCCCATAGGCCGCCAGGAGCTCCGTAAAGCCCGACGGCTGGAGTTTGTTGTTGGTCGGCGGATAGTGGAGCGCCGCGATCAAAGTCCCGCAGCCCGCCTTTTTTGCCTCCTGGAGGGACATCTCCAGCCTGAGGAGCTCCCTGCGGTAGATCTTCTCGTCGTGGGCCGCGAACCCCTCCGTCCCCGGACAGATCCATCCCCTGGTGCCGCAGATCCCCACGTCGCCCCAGGTGAAGACCGTGTTCTGCAGGAAGGTCATCCGCTCGCTGATCGCGTTCAGCCGGCTGACGGAGGTCCACCACAGATCGTGGTTGCCCTTGATCACGACCTCCCGCCCCGGCAGCGCATCCAGCCAAAGGATGTCAGCCATCGCCTCCTCCTCCCGAAGGCCCCAGGAAATGTCGCCGCAGACGATGACGAGGTCATCCTCCGTGACGGCCCGCTCCCAGTTCTCCTTCAGCCGGTCGGCGTGGTTCTCCCATTCTTTTCCGAACACGTCCATCGGTTTTTCGATCCGCTCATCAAAGGAAAGGTGCGGATCCCCTATCGCATATATCGCCAAATCTCTTCTCCTGTCAAAGCGTTCTCAGTCGATGTCCGGGGTCCCCTTGAACTCCCCTTCGTTCTCCAGCTCCGTGAGGCCCAGCAGACTCACCGCCCGGTCCTCCTCCAGGTTCTCCACGGAACGAAGCGTCCTGCGGATGCTCCTGGTCCGCGGCCCGATCAGCTTATCCAGCTCGGTATTCGCCTGGTTGATGCGGTTCCTGGTCTTTTCCAGCACCTCTTCGAACTTGTCGAACTCGGTCTTGACGGCGCCCAGCACCTCCCAGACCTCGCCGGAATGCTTCTGGATCGCCAGGGTGCGGAACCCCATCTGCAGGCTGTTCAGCAGGGCGGCCATGGTGGTCGGCCCCGCGATGTTGACCTTGTATTCCCGCTGGAGGGTCTCCAGCAGGCCCCGCCGCACGACCTCCGCGTAGAGGCCCTCGAACGGCAGGAACATGATGCCGAACTCGGTGGTGTACGGCGGCTCCAGGTACTTGTCCCGGATGTCCTTCGCCTCGGCTTTGATGACCTGCTCCAGCTGGCGGGCCGCCGCCTCGATCTCCGCCCGGTCGCCGCTCTCGTAGGCGTCGTTCAGGCG
>CADCOV010000244.1 GCA_902803185.1 uncultured Eubacteriales bacterium | reverse complement strand
GACGGCAAGTGCATCGGCTGCGGCACCTGCATGTGGAACTGCCCGTACGGGGCGATCTCCTTCAGCAGGACCAGGGGCGTGACCCAGAAGTGCGACGCCTGCGCGGCCCGGAGGGCCGAGGGGCTCGAGCCTGCCTGCGTCAACGCCTGCCCAACCAAAAGCATCCGTTTCGGCGTGCTCGAGGAGACCAACGCGGGGCTGGCGTTTTTGCCGGATCCGGCGCTGACGGACCCGAACCTGTTCGTGAAGCCGTCTGCCCGGTACCTCGCGAAGAGAAAGGAGGAGGGCGATGAGTAAGCGGTATGTCATCATCGGCGCCGGCATCGCCGGCATCTCCGCGGCGGAGGCCATCCGCGAAGTGGACGCTTCCGGCCGGATCGACCTGTTCACCAGGGAGACTCTTTTGCCGTATTCCCGTCCGATGATCTCCAAGTCCCCGTTCGCGACCTATGACCCGGCCCACTGGACCATCCACGACGAGGACTGGTTCGAGGAGAACCGGATCGGCCTGCACCTCGGCAGCGACGTAAAGGGGGTCGACACCGGCGAGCGCACGGTCACGACAGCCGGGGGCGTCTATCCGTGGGACAGACTGATCCTGGCGACGGGCGCGGACCCGTTCGTGCCGCCGTTCCCGGGCAGGGACAAGAAGAACGTCTTCACGATCCGCCGGGCGGAGGATATCTTTGAGATCAAAAAAGCCGCCCTGCCGGGCAGCAAAGCCGTCATCATCGGCGGCGGCATCATCGGCATCGAGGCGGCGGTGGAGCTTTTGCGCTACGGCGTCGAGGTCACGGTGCTGGAGGCCATGCCTTACCTGATGACGAGGCAGATCGACCACGCGTCCTCCGACCGGGTCATCGAGATGCTGAAGGGCGCCGTGGACATCTATACGGGCGTCAACATCGCGGAGCTCGGCGGCGGAGAGGCCGTGGAATGCGTCAGGCTGGAGGACGGCCGCGTCTTCCCGTGCAGCCAGGTGATCGTGGCCACGGGCCTCAGGGCGGACACCGCCATCGCGAAGGAGATCGGCGCGGAGGTGCAGAGGGCCATCGTCATCGACGACCACTGCAGGACCTCGCTGCCGGACGTCTATGCGGCCGGCGACTGCGCCGAAGAGGAGGGCACCAACTACATGCTCTGGAGCCAGGGCATCGTCCAGGGCACCGCGGCGGGGCACAATGCCGCCGGCCTGGATGAGACCATGGGCCGGGTAGATTCCACTTTGATGATCAACAGCCCGTTCATGAGCCTGTTCGCCCTCGGCGACACGGGGAAGGACCCGGCGCGCACCTACGAGATCAAGACCCTGCAGTCCGATCCGGAGGACCGCAGATTCAGCGTGAACCCGAAGCAGGGCGTGTTCTTTGAACGGCAGTACCTGTGCGGCGGTCGGCTGGTGGGCGACGTCATCGTCGGCAACCTGTCCGCCATGAACGACCGTAAGCGGCAGATCCTGGGGGAGGTGTGATCCATGTTGAACAAGTATTTTACCTTTCATGCGCTGCGCCTCTTCTTTGAGGACTATCACGCCTACGAGGCCTTCTGCGGCGACGCGGTCCCGGCCGTGGACCGCCAGCTCTATGAAGACCTGTTCTACGGCACCAACGCGGACATCTACGTGCCGGTCTGGGCCTCCGCCTGCAAGACCGGGATGGACATCCTCCTGAACGAGGTCACCCTGGACGTGATCAAAACCTACAAGGCCCACGGCTACGCCCCGGCAGGCATCGACGGCAACCCGGCGGACTTCCTGGGCGAGCAGTACCGCTATCTGGAGTACCTGGCCGCCTGCGCGCTGAACGGTTCCATGGATCAGGAGGCGGCGGAGGAGGCGATCCACGCCTTCACCCGGGACTTCCTGGTGGACACCGCCCGCTGCGCGGTCAAGGGGATCGAAGAATACGATCAGGATGGCAACCTCGCCCTCGCGAAGGAGCTGATGCTCACCACCATCGAGGAGCAGCCGTTCGAGTGGGTCAAGACCGCCGCCGACGCGGAGGCCCTGGATTCCTACGCCTGGACGAAGCAGGCGCCTCTTCCGGTGGAGAAACCGCACCGGGTCAGCGTGGCCAGCTTCAGCGACTGCGGCAGCAAGTGCAAGATGCTGGCGACGGTGGCGGAGGGCTGCGTGCTG
>CADCOV010000243.1 GCA_902803185.1 uncultured Eubacteriales bacterium | reverse complement strand
TGACGCGGCCTTCGACGAATTCCTGGACAAGGTCTTCCGGGAGGGCATGGAAGCGGATTTCATGACCATGCACTTCAGCGTCGTCGATTACAAGAGCTACGGGATCGAGAAGCCGACGGTGGACCTGGGGGAGATCGCCTATGCGTTCGACCAGGAGAACTTCACCTACATGGAGGACCAGCTGAAGGAGCTCCAGTCCTTCGATTACAGCAAGCTTTCCCTGCGGCAGCAGTACGACTACGACGCCCTGGAGTACTCCCTCTATGAGACCCTGGCCAGCCTGCCGTACTACCGCTACAGCTTCCTCTTCTCCTCCGGCAGCAACATCCCGGAGGCTCTGACCGGCAACTTCACGGACTACACCTTCTACGACGCTGAGTCGGTGGACGACTACCTGACCTGCCTGGCGGACGTGGACCGCTATCTGGATGACTGCCTGACCTACACCGACGCCCAGGCCAAGGACGGCCTGCCGCCGATGGACAGCTGGATCGACTACACCGAGGACACCTGCAAGGGCGTGCTGAACAAAACCGAGGACAACGCCCTCATCACCACCTTTGACGACCGGATCGACGCCCTGAGCTTCCTGGACGACAGCCAGAAGGCGGCCTACAAGGAGAAGAACAAGGGGATCGTCCTGGACGAGGTGCTGCCTGCCTACAAGAAGGTGCAGGAGGAGATCGAGGCCTACCGTGGCAAGGCGGATGCGGAGGACTACGTCCTGTGCAACCTGGACAAGGACTACGCGGAGCTGACCTACATGCTCGCCGGCAGCAGCAACGACGGCATGGATGAGATCTTCCAGGGGATCAAAGACCACCTGTCCGAGATGGAAGCATCCTATTCCGACCTGCTCTACGACGACAAGGCGCAGGCCCTGTACGAGAAGGCCTCCGGCGGCCAGGTGGAACCGCTGGAGCTGGTGAGCCGGGAGTGCCTGGATTACCTCAAGGGGGCTTTGAAGTCCTATTATCCGGACCTGGGAGACGTGGAATACGACGTGCAGGAGCTGGATCCGGACACCGCGCCGGCCACGGCCGTCGCCTATTACTGGTCCTCTCCGGTGGACAACCAGGATCAGAACATCATCCGCACCAATCCGAACAACATGATCCCGGGCTTTGAGACCTACGGCACCCTGGCCCACGAGGGCTTCCCGGGCCACCTGTACCAGCACGTGTTCTATCAGCGGACGGATCCGCACGAGTTCCGCTCCGTCATCTCCTTCATCGGCTATACAGAAGGCTGGGCGGTCAATGCCCAGAAGTACGCCTTCCGCTTCGGCGGCATCGATAACGACGTCGCGGCGGATGCGCTGTACTTCGAGGACGCCTACTACTTCGCCCTGTATTCGATCGTCGACATCGGCGTCAACTACTACGGCTGGACCGCCGAGGACGTCCTGGACTACTTCCGGAAGGAGTCCGTCTTCTTCCAGCTCGAGCGCTCTGACGCGAAGGAGATCCGGGACTTCATGATCGAGATGCCCGGCGTCTACTGCTCCTACGGCCTGGGCTCCATGCAGTTCGCCGCGCTGGAGGAGAGCACGAAGAAAGCCATGGGCGACAAGTTCGATTATCCGGCCTACCACGAGGTGCTGATGAAGCACGGCCCGCAGCCGTTCCAGATCCTCCGGAGCGCTGTGGACGACTACATCGCCGGGAAGGCTGCGTAAGGATCGAGATGAATGGAATACCGCCGGGATCGCATCGCCGATCCCGGCTTTTCAGTACCCGGAGATCCATGTGCGAGGGGACGTTTTCCCCGCCGGAAACGGGGGTATTGATATAGTACATACTGCAAAGGAGGAGACTGACATGGGAAAGACTTTGATCGCGTATTTTTCCGCCGGCGGCGTGACGAAGCGGGTCGCGGAGGCCTACGCCGCGCTGACCGGGGCGGATCTGTTTGAGATCAGACCGGAGAAACCGTATTCCGACGCGGACCTGAACTGGAGGAACCCGCTCTCCCGCTGCAACCGGGAGAAGTTCGGGAACAAAGACGTGCCGGTCGTCGGGAAGGTGGAGGGATTTGACGGCTACGATACCGTCTACCTGGGATTCCCGATCTGGTACGGCTGTGCGCCGAACGTGGTGAACACCTTCTGCAAGGGCTACGACTGGACGGGCAAGAGCGTCCACGCCTTCGCCACCTCCGGAGGCAGCGGCATCGGCAGGACCGCCGACAAGCTCATGCCGTACGTCAGGGACGCGGCCTTCGTGGATGCGCAGCTGGTGAGCAGCGCGGCGGATCTGAGGTAGATCAAAAGGGGGAACGGATAAGGGAAAGGAGAACAGAATGGACAGACAGATAAGAGTCACGGGAAAGGCGAAGCTTTCGATCCCTCCGGACATGACGGTGCTGGAGGTCTACCTGAACAGGCGCTTCCCGACATATGAAGAGACGGTAGCGGGTTCCGAAAAGGAGACCGCCATCGTCCGGGAAGCGGTGGCCCGGGCAGGCTTTGATCCGGAGGAGATCAAGACCACCCACTTCAGTATCGAAGACGTGTATGACGAGTACATGGATGAAAGACTGGGAAAATGGATACGGAACCTCGATGGGTATCAGTACCGCCACACGATGCGCCTCAGGTTCCAAAATGACAACGATCTTCTGAACCGGCTCCTGCAGGAGATCTCCCGCGGCCCGGTGGCGGTGGAATTCTCCATCGGCTACGCAGTGGAGGACGAGGAGGCGGTAAAGAATGACCTGATCGCCGGGGCGGTCGCTGACGCCCGGGAGAAGGCGAAGGTGCTTGCGGAAGCGGCGGGCGTCGCGGTGGGAGAGCTCCTCGCCGTCGACTACACCCGCGGGGATCTGGGGCTCTACAGGGATCCTGTGGGGATGCTGAAGAGGAACATGGGGGGCG
>CADCOV010000242.1 GCA_902803185.1 uncultured Eubacteriales bacterium | reverse complement strand
TCCGCCGGCACCGCGATCCGGGAAGAGCTCGCGGGCCGGGAGACCCCGGTGCGGATCTGTGTGAACACGAAGGAGTATTCGCCGCTCCTGGGGCCGCAGCGGGTCTGGGACAGCATCGTGAAGGAGGCGGGCCGCCACACCGGCGACCCGATGAAGGGCGACCACATCGCCATGAGCGTCCTGGGATACTCCATGACCTACACGGAGGAGAAGAAGGACGACGGCTCCTACGACCTCAAGATGACCGCGGAACCGATCTACGATACCACCGTCGAGCAGGAGCAGGAGCTCAAAGCCAAGGCGGAGGAGATCCTCAGGTCCCTTAACGTCAGCGAGGCCTCGGACTACGAGACGGTCCGGGCGATCTACGGCTGGATCTGCGAGAACGTGGTCTACGACTACGAGCACCTGGAGGCCGAGGACTACTACCTCCACGGTTCGGCCTACGCCGCTGCGGTGAACGGCACCGCAGTCTGCGCCGGCATCGCGGATCTCTTCTACATCCTGGCCAACGAGGCGGGGCTGGACGCGCGGATCATCACCAATTCCAACCACGCCTGGAACTTCGTGCAGGTGGACGGCAAGTACTACTATGCGGACGCCACCTGGGACCTGGGGAAGAGCGAGGCGGAGTACGAGTACTTCCTGAAGGGGAGCCTGGATTTCGACTATCACATGGGCAACGTCACCTTCGGGCCGTCCGGCTTCAGCAACATCCTGAACCACTCCGACCTGGGATACGACTTCAGCATGTACGCCTACGGGGCATAGTGAACAGAATCATATGTATACAAAAAGCGGCCGGCCCTAAGGGACAGCCATATAAGGAAACAATCTAATAAGGCACAGTAAAGTAAAAGCGGATGAAGAGCAAACAAGACCTTCATCCGCTTTTTAGTCATAATCTATCTTAATATGCGTGCGGGACCCTGATATACATAGAAGATTTCACATCAACAGGCACCACATGTGCTGCCATCAGATTTTTAATGTCCTCGGGAAGATCTGACAGCAATATTGGATCGTTTGGTATGGCAATTTTTTTGTATTCATCGGGACGTCCATCATCTATTGCAACATCAAAGCAATAAATACCTTTTTTCACCAATGTTCGGCAATCCTGCACCAAAGGGCTATCATTATCATCAATTAATAATGCCCCATTCGTACTGAAATCAAGTGTTTCGAGGAAAAAGTCTATTAGACTTTCCGTATTCTCTCGGCTGTTACAGACAAAAGAAGGAACACATCCAATTCCGCCAGAAGTGCACTCGAATATATGCCCATCTTTATCAACTCCAAACCACATAATGTCTTCGCACTGAAGATCAATTTCACTATATTTCATACTAGTCATCTCTTTATTTTTCTATGATATCTGAGAACATTGCTTTACAGTTTTCACAGAACGGCATTGCAGTTCCCGTTCTTGGCCTTATCGGGGTAGTCAAGTGGATATCGCTCCATTATGAACCACCAAGCAGCAAACTATTGACTACATGAAATTCTGCACAGACTCCGACTGTATTTCGCTCCGTTAAGCCGTGAGACCCTAATCCACCAATCGCCTCTGCTCTCCTTCGTAGTTCAGGATGTATCTTTTTAGGGATTTCTCCTGCAAAAGATGTGGCTATTTTCCCAGTTTTACTATCATAAGCCTCTACCGCCATAGCCTTTTTCTTTCCGCCTGGCGTACTGGAAATCATTTTCTTAACAGCATCAATAGTTGCTGCGCGTAATTTGCCTAAGGTGCAACCCTGAAAAAGGTTGCACCAAACTCAGTTAAAAACTTCCTTATGTGGCTGCCCAATAAGGGACCGGTCGTTTTGATAAGCGGGGATCATATCGTTTATTGTCTGGCGGAACGACACCTTACATATCTTTGCTTGTGGCTTCGCGGCGTTTCCGGGATCGTCATCTCGACCATTCCGCTTCGGATCAGTGGGGCCACATAGGCCTGCAGCGCATAGGAGATTGTCTCGATACCCAGATGGTCAGCGATCTCCTGCCTGGTTCTCGGCGTTTCCAGAAAGGTCAGCAGTTCCTGCTCCGCCGGTGTTAGCGGCGCAGCATCATGACATACTTCCTTCGGAGTGTTAAAGAGGGTGACGGAGAATGTTCCCCTTTCGTCTGCGAAAACCGGTTCTTTCAGTCCCGCTTCCTCCATGGCCCTTCGAATCGTCGGTATGCCGGAGTATCTGTTTTCTGTCAGACCCATCACTTCCAGCGCGGTGGCCAGAACAGGGTTCCTCGTATCCGGCTGCATCTTCCCCAGCTGATCGATGCGGATCCTGCCATAGATGCCGCCGGGGTTTCTGATTTCCAAACGATCCGGGAACATCAGCAGCTGGATCGGCATTCCTTCTGTATGCACACTGTAATCCCGATGGACGAGAGTGTTCAGGATCACTTCTCTGACTGCCGTAACAGGATATTCTGTACGGTCTTCGCGTCTCCCGGAGTCCGGGTGGATGATGGTCTTTGTTTTCATATTCTTGCGGACAAAAGCAATTGCCCGGTCGAGCATCTCCGGGATATTTCCCTCGATCCGCTGGTTGTCTGTAAACCGTTCTCCATCGCCTCCCAGTTCCCCCAACCTGTCTCCCGGCAGCGCGATGGCAGTGATGTCGAGTTGCGGAAAGAAGGCCTGTGGATATCTGCAGAACAGCAGAACGGAAGTCAGAGTGACCTCCCCGTTTCTGGTGATGCTCATGAGCTCATAGATCTCGCTATCAGCTAAAGCGCTCAGGTTCGGTTTCTCTGCTTTCAGGCGAGCGATATAAGCGTCCAGAAGACCCTTGTCCAATACGGAGAAAGAGGCCCTTGCAACAGCACGGATATCATCCTGATATTTCCTCCGAAATGCTTCATAGCTGTAGATCTCATATTCCGTCATCGGTTCATCACTGTCCCCGACGCGGATAAAAGAACCCTTGAGCCGTCCTCTTCCCTGATAGTAGCAGGGACGTTCCGTGATATCGATACCGGGGATCTCGGCGGACACGAAGAAACGTCCGCCCTTTTCCGCAACAGTCAAAAGAGGACGCACGACCGGTTCCATCTGAAGGCATTGCTCATTGATCTTTTTTTGCAGATCCTGCGGGTCATATACACCGCACTCTCTGTAGTCATTCTCCTCGTCTACGCCAAAAAGGATGATGCCGCCATCGTCCTGGTTGGAAAAGCTGGAAAGTGTATCATAGAGCCTTTTCGGACAGCCGGAAGAAGCGGCTTTGATCTCCAGCGTGCGGTTCTCGCATTTACTGTTACGGATCTCGTTTAGTATTTCCAGAAGTTCTTCGTTTGTCATTTTATTATTCCTCCGAACGATTTAAGTTTACGCCAGTAAAACACAAAAAGTCAAGGCGGATCTATGAAATTTTAGGTTTTGATTTTAGTTTTTGCATTTTGATTTGGCTTTTTGTTGTAAGCTGCAAAAAAAGAGCAGGCAAATGAAAATGCCTGCTCGGGATGAGCTTGAGGATCAGGACTGTTTCCGCTTCCGCCCGCTGTTCACGATGGCGAGAAGGAGCAGGTAGTAGACGACGATGATCCCTAAGGTCACGAAGCACATCAAGGCGGATTTGGCGGCCAGGGTGACCAGGATCAGGAGCGGGATGCCCAACAGGATGCCGAAGCTGCTGCCCAGCACCAGGTTGTTGGCGGCCGGGGTCTTGAGCTGCGGGTCGATCTCGCGGAGCAGCAGGACGCCGGAGCTGATGGTGCCCGTCATCATGCCGTACATGGAGAGAAGTCCCTCATAATAGTAGTCCGGGTAGACCTTCGCGCAGACGTACTTCAGGTGGATCAGGGTGACCACCGCACCGGCGATGACCATCAGGATGAACGGCAGCATCAGGCCGGAGAGGTCCTCGATCTCGATGGAGGCGATGCCCGCCACGATCATGATGTCGAAGGCCAGGCCGGAGCTGCGGCTCAGCAGGTAGTTGTTCTGGTACTGGTGCTCCATGACCTTGGCGGCCCGGAGCTTCTTCAGGATGGTGCGGAGGGCGATGGCCAGGGCGGAGCCGATGATGAAGTTGAAGCCCCAGAGCAGGGAGTTCACCATGTTCGCGACCCCCGGCGCCGCGGCTGCGAGGCCGCCGGTGATGCCGCGGGTCAGCAGGTAGGTCACCAGGTAGACCGCGATGACGAGGCAGACCTGGATGGACAGGCGGTCCAGGGATTCGGAGACCGGAAGCTCTCCTTCGTGCTGGAAGATGCTGAGGGACACCTTCTCGGTTTTGTCGTGGCGCTTCACCTGCGGCAGCTTGCCCTTCTTCGCCAGCCAGTTCATGTAGATGACGCCGACGATGCAGGCGCAGAGGTAACCGGCCGCCGCGATGGCGAGGCCGAAGGAGCGTCCGCCGACGAAGCCCATGGACTCGTAAGAGGAGCCGATGTTGTTGGCCTGTCCCGGTCCCTGGCCGAAGCCCATCGGGAGCAGGATGCCCGCCGCTTTGAAGAGGTCCGGCATCACGGTGTAGGAGAGGGCTAGGGTGATCACGAGGCCCGCCGCAGCCTGGATCATGTAGGAGCCCACGATGACGGCGCCGCTCTTGAGGCCCACCCGGTCCCGCTTCATCTCGGCGGTGTTCTCCGGCACCCTCAGGGACAAAGCGATGAAGCCGATGGCGATCCCGTGGTAGGTCAGGGTCTCCAGGAACGGCAGGTCCAGGTGGACGATGCCGACGAGCTTCAGGACCAGGAGGAGGAAGCCTCCCAGCACGGCCACCGGCAGCATGGTGTTCCGGATGAACGGGATCCTGCGGCGGAGCAGATTGGCCAAAAGGATGATGACGGCGATCAGGCCGATCTGCATGATCGGGTTCCACAGCGCGGCATTGGCGGCAGAATAATCCATACTATGACTCCTTGTTTGTGACGAACTGATACAGGTAGAGATATTTCAGCGCGGAGAAGCTCAGGTCTCCGCGGATCTCGTAATGGGTGCCGTCTTCCATCATGACGACTATGGTGCTGCGGGAGTAGACGGCCAGGCCCTCCATCCGCTCGAAGGAGAGGTACCGCGGCGGCTCGGAGAGCGGCGCGTCGCCCGCGTCGGTGGGCCGCAGGACCAGGTAGGTTTTGGCGGCGCTGAGGACGGCCCGGCGTTCCTCCGCAACCTGGTGCCCTTCGCCGATCCGCTGCAGGGTGACGGCGTCGGAGAAGAATTCCTCGGTCTGCTTCGCACCTTCGATCATCCGGTGCAGTGCCTCCCGCTGGGCCGCGTCCAGCTCCGTGACGGTATGGCGCTCCCCGGTGCTCTCGTCCTCCAGGTACCCCAGCGGCGTGTACCTCAGGCGCAGGCCGCAGCTGCAGGACAGGGTGTCGCCGCTGCTCCTGAGGGTGCCGATCTTCCCGCAGGCCGGGCACCGGAACAAAGTGGACTCGAGCCCCAGGGCCAGGTCCTGGCCCTCGTAAGGGATCGCAAGCCGCGCCTGGGTGGCGTAGGCGTCCTCGAAGAGGTCCGCCTTCAGGGCGGCGTCCACCGCCTCCTGGGACATGGCTTTGAGCTCTGCCGGCTCATAGACGTGGATCAGCCTGCCGAAGAGCTTTCCCCGGCGCATGCCGGTGCTCCACCGGGGCTGGGTGAGGTACCCGCCCTCGATGCGGTAGGTGACGACCCGGACGCCGGCGCTCTTCGCCAGCTTGCCGGAGACGAAGAAGGGACCGGTGACGCCGCTAAAGGAGCGGTTGCCCTCCGGGAACAGGCCCACGGAGACGCCCTCCTTCAGGGTGCGGAGCATCTCCACGACGGTGCGGCGGCCCTGCTTGCCCTTCTGGTGGTAGATCGGGTCAAAGAGCGCCGTGATGAAGCGGGCGGCGGCAGGACGCCGCAGGATGTGCTCACTGGCAACAAAACGGACCGGCCTGCCGGCGGCGATCCCCAGCAGGATCGGGTCGATATCCATGTTGTGATTGCAGAGCAGGAGGTACGGCCCCTCGACGTCCTTGAGGCTGTCGCAGGTGTAGCCGTAGCGCCTGCCCAGCGTGGACCGGCACAGGCCGACCAGCAGGGACCAGATCCTTGGATGCGTCTTTGCCATCTTGCGCCCTTTCCGCGGAAATGCCGTTACAGTACGTGCATATTATCAATACCACTATACATGGTGGTGGGTCATTTTTCCATAACTGTATGGGTGATCCTTTTGTTGGGGGGAGCGGGGGAGTGCCGTGCGGCAACGCCCTGCGGGCAATGGCTCCGCAGGCCATAACGGTAACTACAGAAAAAAACACCGGCGCCATCCGGCACCGGTGTTTGCAGATCGGTTCGTTATTTGCACGCCTCGAAGGCCTGGGCCAGGTCGGCGATCAGGTCTTCTTTGTCCTCGAGGCCGCAGGAGATGCGGATGAGGCCCGCCGGGATGCCGGCAGCTTCGAGCTGCTCGTCGGTCATCTGGCGGTGGGTGGAGGTGGCCGGGTTCAGGCAGCAGGTGCGGGCGTCTGCCACGTGGGTCTCGATGGCCGCCAGCTTGAGCTGCTTCATGAAGGCCTCCGCGCCGGCGCGGCCGCCCTTGATGTTGAAGGAGACGACGCCGCAGCCGCCGTTGCCCATGTACTTCTGGGCGATGTCATAGTACTTGTCCGTCGGGAGGCCCGGATAGGTGACGTAGTCCACCATCGGGTGGCCGGCGAGGAATTCCGCCACAGCCTGGCCGTTTTCGCAGTGGCGCTGCATGCGGACGTGGAGGCTTTCCAGACCCAGGCCCAGCAGGAACGCGTTCTGGGGACTCTGGATGGATCCGAAGTCGC
>CADCOV010000241.1 GCA_902803185.1 uncultured Eubacteriales bacterium | reverse complement strand
GCGGGCGGGTGGCGCTGGGGCGCCGCGATGCTGCGCCGGGGTGGTGCAGGAGCTTCTGACATGCGGCTCTGATCCGCTGACCGCAGCACAGCATCGAACTTCATTCCCAAGGCACCCCTTCGCAGGCGATCTGGGAATAGAAATGCCGGTTTTTCAGGATCCTGGGAATGGAAAGTGGTGATTCCATTCCCAAGGTACCCCTTCGCAGGCGATCTGGGAATAGAAATGCCTGATTTTCAGGATCCTGGGAATGGAAAGCAGTGATTCCATTTCCCAACTATCCCTCCAGGCCACATCGGGTAACAGAATCAGGGCTTTTCTGCATTTTGGGAAATAGGATCGTGCTATTCGTGATCCCAACTACCCCTCCGGACCACATCGGGTTCACGAAATGACTCATTTTCAGGGTTTGGGTACACGGATCACGCCTTTCGTGATCCCAACTACCCCTCCAACCCACATCGGGTTCACGAAACGCCTCGTTTTCAGGGTTTGGGATCACGCCCCGCCCGCAACCCGCCTCCGCAGCGCAGCGCCTGCCCTCCCAGCGCCTGCCCTCACAGCACAGCATCACCCGCACAATAAAAAACAGGCGCCCGTGGGGCGCCTGCCTCATATCGCTGCTATGGCCGTCCGCCGAAGGTTCCCTGGCAGATGGTTTTGCCGTTCTTTTCTTTGTAGACGATGGTGACCGTGATGCCCTGCAGGCCCGTCGCCTCCTCGAGCTGCCTCGCCAGGTCGGTGCCCTGGGAATCCATCTCCATCATGGTGAGCTGCAGGAGCGGTTTCAGGATCGACAGCATATCTTCGTCCAGCTCCTCCGGGAAGGTGTAGGTGAAGCACAGGTCGTTGCCGGTGGCGGAGATCCCCATCCCCGCTTCGATGCCGATCTGCTGGATCTGCTGGGAGAGCTCCCCGTCCAGGGACAGGTATTCCTCCAGGGTCTGCGGGCCCTCGTAGATCGGGTCGCCCGGCTCCTCTGCAGATGCCTCCCCTTCCGCCGGCGTCTCGTCCAGCTTTGCCGGCTCCTCACCGGCCGGCTCTTCTGCCGCAGGTTCCTCTGCAGGCGCCTCCCCTTGCGCCTTGTCCCCTTCCGAAGGCGTTTGGGCCGGCTCCTCCGCAGCAGGCTCCTCGTCAGGCGCTTCCGCTGCCGGCTCCTCAAAGGCCGGCGGCTCGTACTCCTCCAGGCCTTTGTTGATCTTTTCAAAGGTCTTGTTCAGGGTCTCGTCCGCCTCTTCATTTTGGTCGAGGACGATCTCCTGCTGCTTCTTCGTGATCTCCCGCTGCTTGATGGCCGGTTCCTCCGGCTTGCTGCATCCCGCGGCGGTGAGGATCAGGCTGAAGAGCAAAAGCCCTGCGCACCATCTCTTTCCGTTTTTCATGGTTCCCCCTTTTGGCGTCCCGCCTACTTTGATTATACCCGGTGCGGAAGGATTTGACAGAGGGTTTTTGGGCGGCGGCGAAAAAAACTTGCGCACCCCCGCCGCGGTGCGGTATCATGGGCAAAGACATCTCTATGCAAGGAGAACGGTATGTTTGATCGTTTTGATTTTGATATGGAAGAACCGAAGAAGGACGGCTACCCGACGGAAGGCCGGGGCGACGCGCGGCGTACCCTGCTGGTCGGCGTCCGGCTGCCGAAGGACTTCCTCTTCGAGAACAGCATGAAGGAGCTCGAGGGGCTGGCGGAGGCCCTCTCCCTGGACGTCCGGGGCGAGGTGACCCAGAGCCTGCCGGCGCCGGACAAAGCCACCTGCCTGGGCAGCGGCAAGGTCGAAGAGCTGAAGACTTTGATCGAGGCCGCGGAGGCGGACCTCGTGGTGGTGAACAACACCCTCACCCCGTCCCAGCTCACCAACCTGGCGGACGCCCTGGAGGTGGAGGTCATCGACCGCACCAACCTGATCCTGAACATCTTTGCGGAACGGGCCAGGACCGGCGAGGCCAAGATGCAGGTGGACTACGCCAAGCTTCGGTACATGCTGCCGCGGCTCGTGGGCCTCAGGAAGAACCTGTCCCGGCAGGGCGGCACCGGCGGCTCCATGTCCAACAAGGGCGCCGGCGAGACCCAGATCGAGCTGGACCGCCGCCGCATCCAGGACCGGATGGCGGAGCTGCGCAGGGGCCTCAAGGAGCTGGAGAAGGTCCGGGCCACCCAGCGGAGCCGCAGGGAACGGTCCGGCGTGCCCCTGGTCGCCCTCGTGGGCTACACCAACGCCGGCAAATCCACTTTGATGAACCTGATGCTGGACACCTGGTGTCCGGATCCGGAGAAGCGGGTGGAGGCCAAGGACATGCTCTTCGCCACCCTGGACACCAGCGTGCGCCGGATCACGCCGCCGGATCACAGGGATTTCCTGCTGTCGGACACCGTCGGCTTCATCAACGACCTGCCGACGGAGCTGGTCACCGCCTTCCGCTCCACCCTGGAGGAGGCCCTCTACGCGGATCTGATCCTGCAGGTGGTGGACTGCTCCGACGAGAACCACCTGGTCCACATGGCGGTTACGGAGAACACCCTGAAGGAGCTGGGCGCCGGCGCGATCCCGATGATCACCGTCATGAACAAAGCCGACCGGCTCCACCCGGAGGCGGAGCTCCCCTTCGTCCGGGGCGAGCGGATCTACATGGCTGCAGGCCGCGGCATCGGCCTCGACGCCCTCCTCGCCATGATCGAGGAGCGGCTCTTCGCCCGTTTCATCACCGCGAAGCTCCTCGTCCCCTACGCCGAGAGCGGGCAGGAGAACAGCATCCGGAAGGACGCCCAGGTCCGGTCCTGCGAGTACCGGGACGACGGCATCTTCCTCACCGTCAGCATCGACAGCGACATGCTCAAAAAATACGAACGGTATCTGGTCTGGTGACCGGATACCGTTTTTCGTTCCCGGGATCAAAGCCATCCCTGCCGCTCCCGGACCGCTGTTCGCGCCGTGCTGGCAGCGCCGATGAGGACCAAAGCGATCCCCGCCCATCCCAGGATCTCCTGGTAAGGGGAGCTGTTCCCCGCGATCTCGAAGGCGTCCAGGAGGGCAAAGACGCTGTAAGCGGCGAGGAGCAGCGCGTAAAGGGTCGTCCAGCGCAGTCGGCTTCGGACGCCGCCGCTCTGTTTTGCCGCTCTCATTCCTCCACCTCCTCGTACTGCTCAGCGAAGACCCAGCGCCGCTGGATCAGGTAGCTGATGAAGAACAGGAAGACGTCGGTCACGATCTTCGCAGGGAGCTCCGCCATGGTGAGGCTGACCAGCAGGTTGGTCAGGATGCCGCTGGCGAACATCTGGGAGACGAACAGCAGGCCGTAGCGGAAGGCCTCGACCCCGGTGTTCCCCTTGCTCCCGAAGCTGAAGTATTTGTTCATGGTGAAGTTGACGCCGCCGGAGAGGAGCCTCGCCAGGATGGTGGCCATGTAGATCGCCGTGGACTGGCGCAGCGGCAGGATCTGCAGCAGCAGGTAGTAGGCGGAGACGTCCACCGCAGCCCCCGTGAGGGAGGACAGCAGATACTTGAAGAGCCGGCCGTAGATGCGGACCGAGTCCCGCACCACCCGGAAATGGGAAGATTTGTTCCCCTCCAGGTAGACGGTGCGGATCGGCACCGACACGAAGGCCGCCTGCCGGGCCGCCGCCGTCAGGAAGTCCATCTCGTACTCGTAGCGGTCCCCTTTGGTGGAGAGCGCCAGCGGCAGCAGCGACGGTGGGATGCCCCTAAGGCCCGTCTGGGTGTCCCTGCAGTCCACGCCGGTCATGAGCCGGAACAGGAAGGCGGTGACCCGGTTCCCGATCCGGTTGTGGCGGGGCACGTCCGGTCCGGAGAAGTCCCGGGCCCCGATGATGAGCGCCCGGTCGCTCCGCCGCATCTCCTCCGCCAGCCTGCCGATGTCCTCCGGCGTGTGCTGGCCGTCGGCATCCGCGGTGATGATGCCGATGTCGCTGCCGTACTCGTCGATCGCAGCTTCGATCCCCGTCCTGAGCGCCGCTCCTTTCCCTCTGTTCGACGCATGATGTACGACGAGGCAGCCCGCCTCTTCGGCCTGATCAAAGATCCCAGCCTTGTCGGCGCTGCTCCCGTCGTCGACGACGACGATTTCTTTCCTTCCGGAATGCATGAGCTGTCTGATGAGTGTTATCAACTTGTCGTCCGGCTCGTAGGCCGGGATGAGTGTAATGATCTGTTTCATGGCTTCATGATAAAGCCCGAACCTTAAGCCAAGCTTAACCGGTTTATGAAGGATTTCTTACGAACCGCCGAAGCAATTCTTACATTACATAGGGCATTGTAAGATTGCATATTGACCCATCGGTTGGTATAATATAAGAGCGTTAATCAATTTTGCACAATCGAAGTAGCGCGGTATCGCGCAGCGCCGCATTTTCTCAGATACAGGCCGTTATTGGAAGGGGACATTTCGGGAATACCATATGGAGAAATTCAGCGTAAAGAAACCATTTACGATCCTGGTCATGGTCATCATCATGATCGCTCTTGGCGTGCAGGCCCTCACCAACATGGCGACGGACCTCCTGCCGGAGTTCAGCCTGCCGTACATGATGGTCATCGCGCCGTATCCCGGCGCCAGCCCGGAGAAGGTGGAAACCACCGTCGCCCGGCCACTGGAGAGCGCCCTGGGCACGGTGAACGGCGTCAAGAACGTCAGCTCCGTCAGCAGTGAGAACTACGCTTTGATCCAGCTGGAGTTTCAGACGGGCACCGACATGAACGGCGCCCTGGTCCGGGTGAATTCCGCCCTGCAGGAGGCCGAGTCCCTCCTGCCGACGGGCACCATGACCCCGACCCTGATGGAGATCAGCCTGGACATGGTCGCCACCATGTACACCGCCGTCTCCGATCAGGACCTGGACATCTACGAGCTCTCCTCCTACGTGGAGGACCGGATCATCCCGTACATCGAGCGCCAGGACGGCGTGGCCAGCGTCAACCCGATCGGCCTGATCGAGCAGACCATCCAGGTGGACCTGGACCAGAAGAAGATCGACAAGCTGAACGACAAGATCCTCGCCCAGGTGAACAAGGCCCTGGCCGAGGCCCAGGAGCAGCTGGATGAAGCGGAGGCCCAGGTCGCGAACGGCCAGGCCCAGCTGGAGTACCAGCAGTCCCTCTTCGGCTCCACCCTCTCCTCCGGGATCTTCTCCCAAGTGGACGGCACGGCGGAGTCCACAGCGGCGGCGCTCCGGGAGCAGCTGGCCGGCCTCATCGCCCGCCTCCGGGAGGTGGAGGCCGCCCTGGTGCAGGCCCAGTCCGACGCCCAGTCCGCGGTGGACGACCCGGCGGGGACCATCACCGACAGCATCGCTGCCCTCCGCGCGCAGCTGGAGTCTTTGATCTCTGAGCTGGAGGCGAGGCAGAGTGAGATCGACGGCAGCAGCCTCTCGGCCCTCCTGACCTCCGTCACCAACCTGATCCGCAGCACCGCGGCGGTGGCGCCTCTCATGGACGCGATCCAGAGCGCCGTCAGCGACACCACGGTGCAGACCGCCATCGGGAACGTGCTGGCGCAGCTGTCCGCCCTGGACGGCACCCTGGCCTCCGTCCCGCAGATCATGGACACCCTGCAGACAGCGGTCAGCGGCCTGACCCAGGCCCAGCTGGACGCGGCTGTGGGCTTCTCCACCGCGGCTTCCCAGCTCACCTCCGCCCAGACCCAGCTGCAGCAGGCCAGGGCCCAGTACGAGGCGAGCCGGCAGCAGGCCCTCTCCAGCGCCAACGCGGACGCTCTGCTGAACGCCCAAACCCTCTCTCAGCTGATCTACGCCCAGAATTTCTCCATGCCGGCGGGCTACATCGACGACAAGGACGACAACTCCTGGCTCCTCCGGGTCGGCCAGGAATTCGACGACGCGGACGTGATCTCCGGCTCCCTCCTCGCGGACATCGAGGGCGTCGGCTCCATCCGTCTCGAGGATGTGGCCACCGTCACCGTCATCGACAATCTGGGCGACGCCTACTCCAAGCTGAACGGCTCCGACGGCATCGTCCTCTGCATCTACAAAGCTTCCACAGCCGGTACCAACGAGGTCTCCCGGGCCTGCAACAAAGCCTTCGAGGAGCTCAAGGCGGAAGATCCGTCTCTCAACATCGTAAACCTGGTGGACCAGGGCAGCTACATCCAGCTGATCATCGGCGACATCCTCTCCAGCATCCTGCTGGGCGCGGCGCTGGCGATCCTGGTGCTGGTCCTGTTCACCCATGATATCCGTCCGACCCTCATCGTCGGCATCAGCATCCCGCTCTCCGTCATGTTCGCCCTGGTCCTGATGTACTTCAGCGACCTGTCCCTGAACATGATGACCCTGTCCGGCCTGGCGCTGGGCATCGGCATGCTGGTGGACAACTCCATCGTCGTCATGGAGAACACCTTCCGCCTCAAGGGGCAGGGCCTCTCCGCGGCCAGAGCCGCCGTGCAGGGCGCCAAGCAGGTGCGGGGCGCGATCCTCTCCTCCACCATCACCACGGTCTGCGTGTTCCTGCCGATGATCTTCAGCGACGGCTACGTCAAGGATTTCCTGATCCCGATGGCCCTCTCCATCGGCTACTGCCTGGCGGCGTCCCTGATCATCGCGCTGACGGTGATCCCTGCCTCCTCCAGCACCATCATGAAAAACATGCGACCGAAGGACGGCCGGGCCTTCACCTGGATCCTGGATCACTACGGCCGCGCCCTGGGCTGGTGCCTGAAGCACAAAGCCCTGCCGCTGGCTGTCGCGGTGGCCCTCCTCGCGGTCACGGTGGTCACCGTCTTCCGCACCGGCATCATTTTGATCCCGGACATCAATTCCCCTGAGATCCAGATCTCCATCACCACCCCGGAGACCGACACCAAAGAAGAGTCCTTCGCCCGGGTGGACAAGGTCATGGACGGCATCCTGAAGATCGACGGTGTGGAGAACATCGGCATCATGGACGGCGCCAGCTCCACCAGCTTCCTGGGCTCCTTCGGCGGCGGCGGCAGCAGCGACAGCTACGGCTTCTACATCGCCTACGGCAAAGCCGGCGACGACGCGGAGAAGGCGGAGCTCAACCGGATCTGCGAGGAGATCACGGCCCTCCAGGACGAGTCCGGCTGCACCATCACCGCCTCCTCCGGCAGCATGACAGAGCTCACCTCCTTCATGGCCTCCAGCGATCTCACCATGAACCTCTACGGCAAGGACGCCGAGACCCTGGAGAAGATCAGCGAGGAAGCGGTCGCCTGGATCAACAACCGGGAAGGCTTCACCAACGCCTCCAACGGGCTCCAGAACGGCGATCCGACCCTCCACCTGGTCATCGACAAAGACAAAGCCATGAGCTACGGCCTCACCGTGGCCCAGATCTACGGCGAGATCTCCTCCCGCCTCACCACCTCCGTCACCTCCACCACCATCACCGTGGACGGCGTGGACATGGAGGTCGTGATCAAAGATGACACCGATCCTCTCCTCAGGGAGAACCTGATGGATATGGAGTTCACCGCCCAGTCCCTGGGCAGCACCGCCTCCTCCGGCATGAGCGG
>CADCOV010000240.1 GCA_902803185.1 uncultured Eubacteriales bacterium | reverse complement strand
GCGATCACGGCGATGCTGCTGATCCTGGGCCTGGTTTTCGTGGTCACCGTCAACCTGAACCTGGTGACGGAGATGGTCAAGACCGACTTTGACGAGATCGAGCTCTTCCTGATGGACGACGTCAGCGAGGGGGACGCGGCCTCCATGATCGAGAAGATCGAGAACATGGTGGGCGTCAGCAAGGCCGAGTACCGCACCAAGGAAGAGGCCATGGACATCATGCGGGCCCGCTTCGGCGACAAAGCCTACCTCCTGGATTCCCTGGGGGAGAACCCGCTCCCGAGCTCCATCATCGTCACGGTGAGCACCCTGGACGACGCGGACGGCGTCTATGAGAAGGTGTCCCAGCTGGACGGCGTCGAAGACGTCAAATACAATCAGGAAACTGTTGAGAAGCTGACCAAGGCTTCCCATTATCTGCAGATCGCGTCCATGGTGGTCATGGCCTTCCTGGTCATCGTCTCCATCGTCGTGGTCTCCAACATCATCAAACTCACGGTGTTCGCCAGACAGAAAGAGATCGAGATCATGAAGTACATCGGCGGCACCAACTGGTTCATCCGGGGGCCTTTCCTGGTGGAGGGCATCATCATCGGCATCATCTCCTCGGTGATCGCCGCCGGATTGACATGGTTCATCTACGCGAAGGTGACGGATCTGATGGGGACGCAGGTGATCACCATCCTGGGATCGCCGCTGGTCTCCGCCAGCTATCTGGTCGCCAACCTGTTCATCATTTTCATGGCGATCGGCATCAGCATCGGTGCCGCGGGCAGCATCATTTCCATGCGGAAGTTCCTGGACTAGGGGCCGAAGAGAAAGGACTGTGAACATGAGAAAGAAGATCATAACCGGCGTGCTGGCTTTGTTCCTGATCGGGGCGATGATCCCGGCGACCGCTCTGGCGGACGATATCGACGATACCCAGCAGGCCATCGACGACATCGAGGACAAGCAGGCGCAGAACGCCGACGACCAGCAGGCCGTCCAGGAACAGAAGGACGAGGTCGACGCCCAGATCGTGCAGATCCAGGACGAGCTGAAGGAACTGAACACGGAGATCGACGCCAAGCAGGGCGAGGTCGACGCCAAGCAGAAGGAAGTGGACGCCAAGCAGGAGGAGATCGACCTCAAGAAGAAGGAGATCGAGGACCAGAAGGCGGCCATCGGCGACCGGGAGGACGGCATCGCCAGCCGGCTGCGCATCATGTACAAGAACGGGTCTGTGGGCTTCTTCGACATCCTGCTGAACTCCAGAGACCTGTCCGAGTTCCTGTCGAACCTCTCCATGGTCCAGAGGATCTACGAGAGCGACCAGAACACCCTGGCGGAGCTCCAGAAGGAATACGAGGCCCTGCAGAAGAAGCTGAATGAACTGGAGGACGCCAAGGACGAGCTGACCGCGGTCCAGGGCGCCCTGCAGGAGGAGCAGTCCGCCCTCGAGACCAAGCAGGGCGAGGCGGAAGCGCTGGAGGGCGAGCTCCAGGAGAAGGCGGGAGAGCTCCAGGCCAAGCTGGAGGAGTTCCAGGCCCAGGCGGACGCTCTGGCGGCGGAACTGGCCGCCCAGCAGGCGCTGTATGAGGAGCAGCTGGCTGCCCAGAGAGCGGCCCAGCAGGCTGCCGCGGAACCGGTCCCGGTGGACGAGGACGGCGACGGCGTCGTCGACTACTACGAGGAACCGGATCCGAACGTCGTCACCGGTTCTGTCTCCTTCATCTGGCCGACCCAGGGGATCATCACCTCCCGGTTCGGCGGCAGAGACCAGATCGCCGGCATCTCCATCGATACCACCTACCACGGTGCGCTGGACATCGCCAACGCCCAGGGCACGCCGATCTACGCGGCCTGCGGCGGCGTGGTGACGGCGACCATGGACTACAGCCCGTGGGGCAACTACATCACCATCTATCACGGCGACGGCTTCTCCACCGCCTACTGGCATCTGATGGACGGCGGCATCGCGGTCGCCGAGGGCCAGTACGTGGAGCAGGGCCAGCTCATCGGCTACATGGGCATGACCGGCTACGCCACCGGCCCGCACCTCCACTTCGAGGTCCGTGTCGACGGCGTCGCGGTGGACCCGGAACTGTACTTACCGTGATAGGCTGATCCCCGGGATCAGAAAGAGAGCAGCATGCAGCTGGAAAGATCGATCATCGAAATATTGAATAACAGAGGGATCTCCGCGGCGGAAGACGTCGCGGAGTTCCTGTCTGACAAGCCGCAGCGGATGTACGACCCGTTCCTCCTCAAGGATATGGAGGCGGGAGTGGATCTGGTTTTGTCCGCCATCGACGAGGGCAGGCGCATCTGCGTCTACGGGGATTACGACGCCGACGGCGTCACCTCCGTGGCCCTGCTGAAGGACGTGCTGACGGCTTTGGGCGGACAGGTGACCTACTATATCCCGTCCCGCTTCGACGAGGGATACGGCCTGAACAGCGCGGCCCTGGACAAGATCAAAGCCGCCGGCGTCTCCCTCCTCATCACCGTGGACTGCGGCTGCACCTCCGCAGCTGAGGCGCGCCACGCGAAGGAGATCGGGCTGGACATCCTGATCACCGACCACCACGCCATGCGGGAGGAGCGGCCGGATTGCCTGCTCATCGACCCGCAGCAGAAGGACTGCCCGTATCCGTTCAAGTTCCTGGCGGGGGTCGGGGTGGCCTTCAAGCTGGCCCAGGCCCTCTGCGAGACCGCAGGCCTGCCGAAGCAGGTCCTGACCCGCAATCTGGACCTGGTGGGCATCGGCACCATCGGCGACATCGTGCCCCTGGTGGACGAGAACCGGACGCTGGCCAAGTACGGCCTCAGGGCGATGAACCTGAGCCGCCGGCCGGGGCTCAGGGCTTTGATCGAGGGGATCGGCCTCCATCAGGGAGAGATCGATTCCGGCAAGGTGTCCTTTGGCATCGTGCCCCACATCAACGCGGCGGGCCGGATGGGCGACGCGGCCCTGGCGGCAAGGCTGATGCTGACGGAGGACGAGGCCAGGGCGCAGGAGCTCACCGCCCGCCTCAAGGAGTGCAACGACCGGCGCAAGCGGATCCAGGACGGCATCTACCGGGACTGCCTGGACATCATCCATCGGGACGGGGAGCCGGGGCGGTTCCTCCTGGTGGAGCTCACGGAGGCCCACGAGGGCGTCACCGGCATCGTGGCGGGGAAGCTCAAGGAGACCTTCTATCTGCCGTCCCTGGTGGTGACGGACATCGAGGACGGCCTGTGCAAGGGCACCGGCAGGAGCATCGACACCATCAACATCTTTGAGATCCTGAACCGCAGGGCGGACCTGTTCGAACGGTTCGGCGGCCACGCCGCCGCCTGCGGCTTCACCATAAAGAAGGAGAACGTCCCGGCCCTCAGGGCCCACCTCGCGGCGGCGACGGCGGAGCTTCCGGAGGAGGCCTTCCGGCGGCAGATCAAAGCGGACGCCGTCATGGAGGGACGGGAGGTCACCCCGGCCTTCACGGCCCAGCAGAAGCTGCTGGAGCCATTCGGAAAGGGCAACCCGCGGCCGAAGGTGGCGGTGCGCCTGATGCCGGGCAGGGTGAACCGGATGGGCAACGCCGGCCAGTACCTGAGCTTCGGCGGCAGCCTGGACAACGGCGCCTCGATCCGGGGCGTGGACTTCAAGCGGGCGGACGAAACGGAGCCTGCCCTGCAGAAGGCGGCGGCGGAAGGCCGATTCCTCCGCCTCATCGGTGAGATCGAAGAACAGACCTGGAAGGACCGTACCTACGTGCAGATCAATCTTGCCGGGGTCGAGGGAGAAGAATCATGAGAATCAAAACAGGACGGCTGGTCCTGCTGCTGATCCTGACCGCAGCGGTCACGCTGTCCCTGGCGGCCATGGGGCTTTGGCTCTATATGGACCGGGGGGACCGGGTGATCGTGGAGCGGGAGGACTACGAGGAGCTGGTCCGGATCCGGGAGGAGAACGGCAAGGTGCCGAAGATCCGCGACATGATCCGGGACCAGTATCTCAGGGACGCGGACGAGGACGCCATGATGGACGCGGCCTACCGCGCCATGCTGGAGAGCCTCGGAGACCCGTACAGCCGCTACATGGACGCGGATGAGGTCACGAAGCTCAGGGACAGCCTGAACAACAACTTCACGGGGATCGGCGTCACGATCCGCGCCACGGACAAGGGCATGCTGATCGTCAGCGTGATCCCGGGGAGCCCTGCGGCCTCCGGCGGTCTGGAGGCGGGTGACATCGTCCTCCGCGTGGACGGGAAAGAATACGACAGCCTGCAGGATCTGACGAACGCGATCCGGGGCGAGGCGGGAACGACCCTGACCCTCGAGTTCCAGAGGGGCGAGGAGGAGAAGACCCGCAGCGTCAACCTGGTGCGGGGGCAGATCAGCGACGTGACGATCTCCTCCTCCAAGCTGGCGGAGGATACCGTGGGCTACATCCGGATCAGCACCTTCGGGGACAAGACCGGGGCAGACTTTAACGCGGCTTTGACCGCGCTGGAGAAGGATGAGGGCCTCGCGGGCCTCGTCATCGACCTCCGGGACAACCCGGGCGGCCTGCTGGACCAGGGCATCCTGGTGGCGGACCGCATCCTGCCGGAGGGCCTCATCACCTATACACTGGACGCCGCCGGCGCCAGGGAGGACTTCACCTCCGATGAGGCGGCGACGCCGCTCAAGACTGTGATCCTGGTGAACGAGGGGACCGCCAGCGCGGCGGAGATGCTCGCGGCGGCGGCCAAGGACTACGGCATCCCGGTGGTGGGTACCGTGACCTACGGCAAGGGCGTGGTGCAGAACACGACCCGCTTCGAGGACGGCTCGGCGGTGTCGATCACCCACGCGGAGTACTTCTCGCCGAAGGGCGCTTCAATCCAGGACAAGGGCGTGATGCCGGACCACGAGGTGGTCCAGCCGGAGAGCGGAGAGGACGCGCAGCTCGACGCGGCCATGAAACTTCTGAAAGATTGACTTTACCACACAAAAGTGATATGCTTTATCCAAACCGGAATCGAGAAAGGAGAAATCCCTTATGGCTTATGAGTCCAAGTTCCAAAGGGAAGATATCGATGAACTGTTCGACGCGATTTTGACATTACGGGACAGAGAAGACTGTTATCGATTCTTCGAGGATATCTGTACGATCAACGAGATCCATGCCATTGCCCAGAGACTTCAGGTCGCCAAGCTGCTGACCCAGAAGAAGACCTACAGCGAGATCGAGAAGATCACCAACGCTTCGACCGCGACGATCAGCCGCATCAACAAGTGCATCGTCTACGGAGCGGACGGATATCGCCGGGTCCTGGAGCGGCTCGCCGCGCAGGCTGCGGAGGAAGAGTAGGAACGACGATCGGCTGGGGGTGCGGGTGCCGCACCCTCTGTTTTTTTAACGGACGGAGGCATGCTTTGATCCGGATCTATCTGTATGAAGGCTCCTTCGACAGGGGCGAAGAAGGGTATCCGCTGATCCGCAGGGCGGCGGCGGACCACTGCCTGGCCGAGGGGATCATTGCTGAGAATGACGGGGCTTACGAGGATATCGTAAACAACGAGGATATCAAAGTTTACGAGAAGGGAAAGCCCTATTTCCCGTCTCTTCCGGTCCACTTTTCCCTCTCCCACAGCCGCCAGATGTGGATGTGCGCCTTCGGGCCGCGGCCCCTGGGGATCGACATCCAGCAGGTGACGGACTGCAGGTGGGAGAGCATCTCCCGCCGCTTCTACACGGAAGGGGAACAGCACCAAGTGGCCATGGGCGGGATCGAAGGCTTCTTCGACGTCTGGGTGCGGAAGGAGGCCCTGGCCAAGGCAACCGGCGAGGGGCTCTTCGGGGGACTGCCGGGGACGGCGGGCCCTGAAGGGGAGCTGCTGCCTTTGATCGGCGTGGGGGACACCCTCTACCGCATGCAGGGGATCGAGCTGCTGCCGGACCTCAGGTGCGCGCTCTGCACGGAAGGGGAAGAGGAGGAAGAGACAGAAGTGAGGCTTCTGACATGAATGTGATGGAACTGGCGGCCAAGCGCCTGGCGAGCGGCCGCAGGACGGAAAAAGAGCTCTACGACCACCTCCTGAAGAAGGGGGCGGACCCGAGGGAGGCCGCCGCTGCCGTGGCCAGCTTCCGGGAGGACGGTTACCTGAACGACGAGTTTTACTGCAGGGACTACTTCCGCATCGCCCTGGAGAAGGGCTGGGGGAAGCAGCGGGCCTTCCGGGAACTGGAGAACCGGGGCGTCCGCCGGGACGTGATCGAGGAGGCCTGGGAGACCTATGCGGAGGAGAACCCGGTCTCGGAGACGGACAACGCCTACCGGGTCATCGCGAAGATGGCGGGCACGGAGGACCTGGACGAAAGCGGCAGGCTCCCGGACAAGCTCAAGGCGAAGCTGGCCCGCCGGCTCTACGGCTACGGCTACGGCACCGCCGTCATCTATGCGGCGGTGGACCTGCTGGCGGAGGAACTGTATAAGGAACGGGCGGCGGAAACCGGCCCGGAGGAGGAATAGAGGAGGATGCAGATGGAATTCTGCCGACTGACGAAAGAAGAATACGCGGCCTTCGCGGCGCGGCACCCGTACAGGACGTTTTTGAACCTGCCGGAGTCCCTGGAGACCAGGTCCCACAGCGGCGACACGGTGGAGTTCTTCGGCGTCCGCAGAGACGGGGAGCTGGTCTGCGCCACGCCGCTGGTCTCCCAGCCGGCCATGAAGATCTACCGGACCTACTACGCCCAGCGGGGATTTTTGATCGACTACGGCGACCGGGAGCTGCTCCGGTTCTTCACGAAGGAGCTCTGCGCCTACGCGAAGGCGAACAAGGGCCTCGTCCTCACGGCGGACCCGTACGTGCTCTACCGGGAGCGGGACATCGACGGCGAGCCGGTCCCGGGGGGCTTCTGCCGGGACGACGTGGTGGAGGCGCTGAAGGACGCAGGCTTCACCCACAAGGGCTTCACCCGGGGCTACACCAACACCTCCCAGACCCGCTGGATGTTCTCCCTCTACCTGAAGGGCAGGAGCGAGGACGAGATCTACAAGCAGTTCGACGAGCAGACCCGCTGGTCCGTGAACAAAACCATCAAGCAGGGCATCAAGGTCCGTGAGCTCCCGCTCGAGGAGATCGACATCTACACGAAGATGATGGACGAGACGGCGGAGCGCCGGGGCTTCGAATCCCGGTCCCACCGGTTCTACAAGGATTTCGTGGAGACCTACGGCGACCACTGCAAGCTGCTCCTGGCCTACCTGGACCTGAATGAGTTCCGGGACAGGCTCGCGGAGGAGAAGACCGCCCTCCTCGCGGAGATCGCGGAGATGGACGAGCGGCTCGCCACTATGCCGAACAACAAGAAGGCGAAGAACAAGAAGCGGGTCGCAGAGGAGGCTTTGGCCCTGAATGAGAAGAAGGCGGCGGAGGCGGACGAGCTGGAGAAGGCCCACGGCAGCGTGCTGAACATGGCCACCTCCTGCTTCACGGTCTACGACAACGAGATCGTCTATCTGTTCAGCGGCACCGATGACACCTTCCGCAAATACAACGCGCCGTACGCGATCCACTGGGACATGATCCGCCGGGCCATCGCCCTGGGGATCGACCGCTACAATTTCTACGGCATCTCCGGCCTCTTCGGCAAGGACGAGGACGGCTACGGCGTCTACGCCTTCAAGCGGGGCTTCGGCGGCGTGGTGGAGGAGCTGGTGGGAGATTTCTACATCCCGCTCCGGCCGATGATGTACAAGGTATACGCCCGGAAGAACCACGAGTGATCCGGGGCGGACAAGAGAACAAAGAAAAAGGGAGTGCCGGTCGGCACTCCTTTTCGATTGCTTCAGTGAGGCGTCCGCAGGTCAGATCGCCGGTACGGCCGCCGCGATGCCGGGCATGCGGCTCGAGATGGTGAGGACCCGCCTGGAGAGGCTCTTCTCCGCGAGAAGGGCTCCGATCTGCTCCACCAGGATCTCCCGGCCGGCCTCGTTCAGGGTGAGCCCGTTCGGCGCGAGGAAGCGGGCCGGATCGCCCTTGGCGGCGAGGGCCTTGCGGAGGTCGATCAGCCGGCAGCGGGATTCCGCGGCCAGCAGGCAGATCATGTTGCTGTAGTCCTCCTGCCACCGGGACAGGATCTCCTCGTCCCCGCCGAGGAAGTCCAGGATCGCCTCGGCGTCCAGCTCCCTGGCGACCCGGGAGAGGTACCGGCTGCCGTCCAGCTCCGGCAGGGTCAGGAGGATCGGATGGGCGCCCGCCCCCTTGATCTCCCAGATCATGCGGCGGTAGGCGGCGAGGAAGTCCGACATCGGCACGTCGGCCTCGTGGCAGGTGTAAGGCTCATCGGCGACCTCGGCCCAGTCGAAGGCCCAGTCCCTGAGGCCGAAGGCCAGGACCACGTCGTCGCACTCCAGGAGGATCTCCCGGTTCTGGCGGAGGATCCAGAGCCCCTCGGAGGCGTCGCAGCCCGATCTGGTGAAGTCGTGGATCTCGAGCGGCCTGCCGTCCGCCCGCTGTCTCTGGAAGGCGGTGCCCAGTTCGAAACGGGTGTCGCCGAAGATCGCGATGGTTTTCATGGTTGGTCTCCTTTCCGGCCACGTGGCCTCCTGCCTATCGTTATGACAATCAAAATCACATAATCTGTTTTTCAAAATTATATTTCACGATTTAGAAAATGTCAACAGGAGAGACGAAAATTGCGTCACGAGATTGCAAAAGTCCCGGGATCGGGTATAATGGAGACGACAAAGACCCGCAGAAGGGAGTGCAGAGCATGGAACAGAACATCGCGGAACTGAAGAAGAAACTGGAGACCCAGAGGCCGGAGCAGTGGGAGCTGATCCCGGACATCGACCTCTACATGGACCAGATCATCGCCTATATGAAACGCCAGCACATCGGGCTGGCGTCGGAAGAGGAGGAGACTTTGACCTCCTCGATGATCAACAATTATATCAAGAGCGGCGTCCTGCCGCGGGCGAAGGGCAAGCGGTATGACCGGGAGCACATCGCCTATCTGACCGCCGTCTGCCTCCTGAAGCAGATCCTGTCGGTGAAGGACACCGGCGCCCTGCTGAAGGTTTTGATGGAAGCGGACGGAACGGAGGATTTCTATAAGGAGTACCGGGAGGTCGTGGACCGGGAGTACGCCGCCGTGGCGGAGGAGCTCACCGATGCCCCGTCCCGGGAGGAGCTGGCCCGGATGGCGCTGACGCTGGCGGTGTCCAGCTACGCCCAGAAGTACGCCTGCCAGCGGATCGTGGAGATGCTGGAGGACTATTCCGACTGAGGAGCCTTCTCCTTCTGCGCCAGCAGGAAGATGGTGGCGAAGATGCAGAGGAAGCCGACGGCTTCGACCGGATAGAACGGTTCGCCGAGCCAGACCACCATCCAGAAGGTGGCGGAGACCGGTTCGATGCTGGAGGCCAGGCTGCCCCGCACCGGGCCGCAGAGGTTGACGCCCCCCAGATAGAGGGTGTAGGACAGGATGGAGCCGACGATCACCGTGGTCCAGAAGGCCAGCTGGAAGGTCGGGTCCGTGCTGAGCGGCTGGCGCAGCGCGCCGCTGAAGAGGGAGAGGACGACGCCGCTGATCAGCATGCCGCAGCCGATGACCGGGATCGCGCCGTACTCGCCGATGATCCTGCGCGGGATCATGGTATAGGAGGTCATGGCCACCGCGGCGGTCAGGCCCCAGAACAGGCCTTTGCCGGAGATGGCCAGGGAGTGGAAGTTCCCGTGGGTCGCGAGCAGGAAGGTACCGACGATGACGAGGAGGACCGAGAGGACCTCCTTTTTCTGTGGGAGCCGGCGGGCGATGATGCAGTTCACGATCATGATCAGGACGAGGCCGGTGTACTGCAGGATCGTCGCAGTGCCGGAATTGGTGTAGGCGATGGCCTCGATGAAGGAGACCTGGATGAACATGAGGCCCGCGATGGAGAAGATCACCAGGATCACCACGTCCTTCGGGTTCCGGAGCATGCGCAGGAGATCCTTCCGGTAACGGAGGAAGGCGATCAAAACCATGATCCCGCCGGACAGCAGCTGCCTTACCTTTGCAAAAGTGATCTGTTTCAGGAATACTTCGGTTCGTTATGTGCCGGCTGGGCGTTCGGCGTCACCTTCTTCGCCAGCAGGAAGACGGTGACGAAGATGCAGAGGAAGCCCAGCGCTTCGATCGGGTAGAACGGCTCGCCCAGCCAGACCACCATCCAGACGGTGGCGGAGACCGGCTCGATGCTGGCGATCATGCTGGCCTTGACCGCCCCGCACCACTTGACGCCCAGAAGGTAGAGGGTGTAGGGCAGGACCGTTCCCAGGATGATGATGATCCAGAAGAACAGCTGGAACCTGGGCTCGGTGTTGAGGGGCTGGCGCAGCGCGCCGCCGAAGAGCACCAGGGCGATGCCGGCGATCAGCATGCCGCAGCCGATGACCGGGGTCGTGCCGTAGTTGGCGATGAGCCGGCTCGGGATCATGGTGTAGGTGACCAGCGCGACGGCGGAGGACAGTCCCCAGATCAGGCCGGCCCTCGAGATGGCAAGGGCGTGGATGTTGCCCTGGGTCGCGATCAGGAAGGTGCCGAGGATGACGAGGAGGACCGCCAGGATCTCCTTCTTCTGCGGCAGCCGGCGGGCGAGGAAGCAGCAGACCACCATCACGAGGACGGGACCGATGTACTGCAGGATCGTGGCGGTGCCGGAATTGGTATAGGAGATGGTGACCAGGTAGGACAGCTGGTTGAACAAAAGCCCTGCGATGGCGAACAGCAGGAGCGTGATGACGTCCCGCTTGGACTTCAGCATGGTGAACAAAGGCTCCCGGAAGCGGATCAAGGCGATCGCCGTCAGGATCAGGCCGGACAGCAGCTCCCGGTAGGCGACCAGGTCCACCGGCCCCATTCCGTAGTTGTCGAACAGGAACTGGGAGCAGGTCCCGGAGAAGCCCCAGAGAAAGCCCGCCAGCATGGTGACCGCAACGCCTTTTTTGATATTTTTTCCTTCGTTAGTATTCGCCATATTGCCTCTCAACCTCAACAACTGGTATTATATACGAGGCACTGCAAAAAACCAACCCCGGCCGGTGTCATTCACCGGGAGAAAGGAACCAGATATGGACAGTTTTGCCAGCGTTTTTTTTGATATCTACGACCGGAAGATCAACAGCGGCGAGATCGCCTTCAAGAACATGAAGATGCCGATGAACGACTTCAACCAGCTCTGCATCGTCAAGGGCTACGTGCCGGCGCCGGAGGTCATCGAGACCCTGTGCGTCACGATGAAGCTGAACGAGGAGGAGCAGGCTCTGTTCCGTTCCTTCATCCCGCCGGAGCTGTAGATTCTTTCGATTTTTCGCTTGATACGGCGGGAAGTGTGGTATACTTAATAAGTTGAGCCAAACAGAAGGCCGGACGCCTGCGGGCGGCGGCCCAACAATAGAAAGGGATGAACAGCAATGACAAAAGTAGACATTTTTTCCGGATTCCTCGGCGCCGGCAAGACGACTTTGATCCGCAAGCTGATCGAGGAAGCGTATAAGGGCGAGCAGGTCGTCCTGATCGAGAACGAGTTCGGCGAGATCGGCGTCGACGGCGAGTTCCTGAAGGACTCCGGCGTCCAGATCAACGAGATGAACTCCGGCTGCATCTGCTGCAGCCTGGTGGGTGACTTCGGCAACGCGTTGAACCAGGTCATCGAGCAGTTCCATCCGGACCGCATCCTGATCGAGCCGTCCGGCGTGGGCAAGCTCAGCGACGTCATCCTGGCGGTGGAGGACCTCCACAACGAGGAGATCCAGCTGAACGGCTTCACCACCGTCGTGGACGCGAAGAAGTGCAAGATGTACATGAAGAACTTCGGCGAGTTCTTCAACAACCAGATTGAGAACGCCAGCGCCATCATCCTGAGCCACGTGGACGGCCTCTCCCAGGAGAGACTGGACCAGACCGTCGCCATGCTCAGAGAGCACAACAAGGACGCTGAGATCGTCACCACCTCCTGGGATGCCCTGAACGGCAAGATGATCCTGGAGACCATGGAGAAGAAGAACGGCATCGCCGCCGAGCTGGCCAAGCTGGCCAGGGAGATGGAGGAGGAGCACGAGAGACTGCACCACCATCATCACCACGACGACGATGACGACGACGATGATGAGGACGAGGACGAGCACGAGCATCACCACCATCACGATCACGACGATGAGGATGAGCACGAGCACGAGCACCATCATCACGACCACGACGACGATGACGAGGATGAGGACGAGCACGAGCATCACCACCATCACGACCACTGTCATCACCACCACCACGACCACCATCACCACCACGCCGACGAGGTCTTCCAGAGCGTGGGTCTGGAGACCAGCCACAAGTTCACGAAGGAGCAGATCCTGGCAGCCCTCAATGAGCTGCAGAACTTCGCGGAGTACGGCCAGGTGCTGAGAGCCAAGGGCGTCGTCGAGGGCGAGGACGGAGAGTGGATCCACTTCGACTACGTGCCGGGCGAACCGGACATCCGCACCGGCGCTGCCGCCACCACCGGCATGCTCTGCGTCATCGGCGCGGGCCTGGAGGAGGAGCGCATCCACGAGCTCTTCGGCCTGTAAGACTAAGAGGAGAGACTGCATATTATGGAAATCCCTGTATATCTGTTCACCGGCTTCCTGGAGGCAGGCAAGACCACGTTCATCCAGGGCGCTCTCGAGGACAGCGAATTCAACGCCGGCGAGCGCACCCTGCTCCTGATCTGTGAAGAGGGCATCGAGGAGTATGATCCGGACCTCCACTTCGGCCGGAACATCTTCCCTGAGGTCATCGAGGACGAGGGCGAGCTCACCACGGAGAAGCTCACCGTCCTGCAGAAGGCCCACAAGGTGGAGCGGGTCATCGTCGAATACAACGGCATGTGGCTGCTGGAGAAGTTCTTCCAGGCCATGCCGGAGGACTGGGTGATCTACCAGGAAGTCACGATGATGAACGCCGAGACCTTCCTGACCTATAACCAGAACATGCGCCAGCTGGTCTTCGACAAGATGAAGACCGCGGAGCTGGTGGTCTTCAACCGCTGCGACCGGGCGACCCTGGACAAGGAAGCCTTCCACAAGATCGTCCGCGTGGCCAACCGCAAGAGCCAGATCATCTACGAGTTCGGTCCGGACGACGCGGAGCCGGACGACCTGCCGGATCCGCTGCCGTACGACATGAACGCCCCGGAGATCGAGATCCGGGACGACTGGTACGCGGAGTGGTATCGGGACATCAACGAGAACCAGAACAACTACGACGGCAAAGTCATCACCGTCAAGGGCCGTGTGGCCCTGGGCGGCGGACTGCCGAAGGACGAGTTCGTCTTCGGCCGCCACGTCATGACCTGCTGTGTCCAGGATATCCAGTTCGCCGGCCTGCTCTGCAAGTGGAAGAACGCAAGCAAGCTGAAGCACGGCGGCTGGGTGGAGATCAAAGCGAAGATCAAAGTCGAGCACTCCGACATCTACGGAGAACCGGGACCGGTCCTCTACTGCGAGAAGGTGCTGGGCACCGTCGCCTGCGATCCGGAGGTCGCCACATTCTAAAGAACCAAAAGGGACCGCGCCGCATGCCGGAGCGGTCCCTTGTCTGTTTTGTTCCCGCAGCCGCGGGATGGAAAGGAATCGGGACATGAACTGCTACACGGAACACTTTGTCATCTCGTCCCACGACATCGACATCAACGGAAACGTCCGGCCGTCCATCGTCTGCCGCCTCATGCAGGAGACGGCGAACCACCACATGCGGGACCGGAAGCCGACCTATAACGAACTGTTTGAGAAGGGACAGAGCTACATCGCGATCCGCATGGCTATCGAGCAGCCGGCCCAGCTCCACATGTACGAAGAGGTGAGCGTGGACACCTGGACCTGCTCCGGCAAGGGTGCCACCTTCCTCCGCTGCTACCGGATCCGCCGGGGCGACGAGGTGGTCGCCAAAGCCTACAGCGAGTGGGCGGTGGTGAACCTCCATACCGGCAAGCTCTGCCGCAAGAGCGAGGTGGACATCAGCAACTTCGAGGTGGACGAGCCCCTCGAGATGCACATCCCGGTCCGCTTCCACTTCCCGGAGGACGCGGCCTTCGAAAAGGTGGGGGAGCACCACGTCACCTACAGCCAGTGCGACCGGAACCTCCATATGAACAACACCTTCTATCAGGACATGATCTGGGACTACCTGCCTGAGATGCAGGGAAAGAAGATGACCAGCTTCTCCCTCCGGTTCATGGCGGAGGCGCCGCTTGACGGCACGGTGGAGATCTACCGGGCGCCGATCGAGACCCCGTTCGACGACGACTGCGGGGCGGAGGAGTCCTGGTACTTCAAGACCATCGTGAACGGCCGCACCAACATCGAGGCCATCGTGGGCGCGGCGAGGGTCTGAGTTAAAGTTGACGGGAGGCTGCCCCGAACCAACGCGGTTCGGCGCAGTCTCTTTTGTTATGATCCGTAAAGAATGGCGGCAAGGCCTCCCGTCCCGACGGGACGGAGGGGGATGAAGAGTTTTTTTTCACTTCCGGAGCGCCGGG
>CADCOV010000239.1 GCA_902803185.1 uncultured Eubacteriales bacterium | reverse complement strand
GTATGGTTTTGGTCTACAGCTCCGCCAGCCTCTTTGCCAGCGCCACCTGCAGCTCTATGCCCACCGGGATGCAGGCCAGATCCGGCTGGAAGAAGCAGCTGTGGAGCGGGTGCTGCTCCTGGCCCTCGCCCAGGCAGCCGAGGTGATAGAAGCAGGACGGCCGCTCCATGGCGTAGTAGGCGAAGTCCTCGGCGCACATCTCCGGCACCGGTTCCACGTAGACGTGTTCCGCGCCGAGCATCTCGGTGAAGAGGTCCTCCGACGCCCGGACCACGGCGTCGTCGTTGATCAGCGGCGGGTAGGCCGGGAAGCGGAGCACTTCGACGCTGGCCTCCATGCCGGCGGCGACGGACTCGGCCAGCTCCTTCACCCGGCGGAAGGTGTTCTCCTTGGCCTCCGGGGTCAGGGTGCGGATGATGCCCGTGAGCTCCACCCGGTCGCAGATCTGGTTGCCCGCGTTGCCGCCCTGGATCGTGCCGAAGGAGATCAGGGCGGATTCCGTCGGGGCGGTCCGGCGGCTGATGATGGTCTGGATGGCGGTGACGATGTGGGCGGCCACGACGATGGCGTCGATGCCCTGGTGCGGTCTGGCGCCGTGGGAGGAGACGCCGTGGACGATCAGGTGGACCCGGTCGGCGCCGGCGTAGAATTTGCCGTAGCGCAGGCCGACGGTGCCTGTCGGCAGGTTCGGCTCCACATGGAGGCCGATGACGTGATCCACGTGCGGGTCTTCCAGGCAGCCCTGCTCGATCATGGCGAAGGCGCCCATCGGGGTGCCGCTCTCCTCAGCAGGCTGGAAGATCAGCCGCATGGTGCCCGGGAAGTCGCCGTCCAGGTCCTTCAGGGCTTTGGCGGCGCCCATCAGGATGGTGGTGTGGACGTCGTGGCCGCAGGCGTGCATGACGCCGGCGTTCTCGGAAGCGTACGGCAGGCCGGTCTCCTCCGGGATCGGCAGGGCGTCGATGTCCGCCCGGATGCCGATGGTCTTGCCCGGACGGCTGCCCTTCAGGGTCGCGATGACGCCGGTGCCGGCGAGGCCCGGGGTGCACTCGATGCCCCAGGCGGTGAGCTGCGCCGCGATCTTCTCCATGGTGCGGTGTTCTTTGCTGGAGAGCTCCGGGTGGCTGTGGAGATCCTGATAGAAGGCCAGGAGTTCTTCTGGGATGCGGTCGGTCATGGTGGTTCCTCCTTTGCTGTCAGCGGTGGGGTGCGGGGATCAAAGCGCTCTGGTCACGTCCGCCAGCCAGGCGGCGTCTTCTTCCGGGAGCAGCGGCGTCAGGGTCTCCCTGACCCTGGCGTGGTAGGCGTTCAGCCACTCGCGCTCGGCGGCGGTCAGGCGCTCCGGCAGGATGGCGTCCGGTTCGTACGGGCAGAGGGTCAGGTTCTCAAAGCCCAGTTTGCCTTCCTTCTCCACGCACAGGACCTCGTTCTCGATGCGGATGCCGAACTCGCCCTCGATGTAGACGCCCGGCTCGTTGCTGGTGATCATGCCCGGCTCGAAGGCGACGTCGTTCTTCCGCGGGCTGATGCGCTGCGGTCCCTCGTGGACGCTGAGGACGTGGCCCACGCCGTGGCCGGTGCCATGGCCGAAGTCCAGACCGATCTCCCGGAGCGGCTTCCGGGCGGCCTCGTCCATCGGGTTTCCTGTGGTGCCCGCCGGGAAGGTCATCATCGCCAGATCGATGTGGCCCCTCAGCACGGCGGTGTAGTATTCCTTCATCTTGTCGGTGAGCGGGCCCACCGCGATGGTGCGGGTGATGTCGGTGGTGCCGGTCAGGTACTGGCCGCCGGAGTCCACCAGCAGGAACCCTTCCGGTTCGATGGCGGCGTCCGTCTCCGGGGTGGCGCTGTAGTGGACGATGGCGCCGTGCGGGCCGTAGCCGCTGATGGTATCAAAGGAGAGGTCCAGGAACCCTTCCTGCTCCCGGCGCCGGGCTTCCAGGTAGTCGGAGGCGCCGATCTCGGTGAGCGGGGTGCCCGCCGCCGCGGTCTCCTTGAGCCAGTGCAGGAACCGGACCATGGCGACGCCGTCTCCCACGTGGGCAGCGGTGGTGGCCGCGATCTCCGTCTCGTTCTTGACCGCCTTCATCCGGGTGATCGGGGAGAGGCCGTCCAGGACCTCCGTGCCCTCCGGCAGCGCCCGGATCAGGGAGTAGGCGCAGCTGTCCTTGTCCGCCAGGACCTTGAGGCCGGACGGGAGCTCCGCCAGGTCGTGGGACAGGGCAAAGTAATTGCGGACGGTGACGCCCTCCGGGATCAGCTCCTGCGGCAGCGCGTCATCGAAGACGTAGAGGGTGTTTTTGTCCTGAGAGATCAGGGAGAAGGCGAAGAAGACCGGCGTGCGGGCTACGTCGCCGCCCCTCAGGTT
>CADCOV010000238.1 GCA_902803185.1 uncultured Eubacteriales bacterium | reverse complement strand
CGGTCAATTGCCGCTGAATATGCAATACTGTATATGTATATGTTACTCCAAAAATCTCGGAAGGGGGGCTTCCTTACGAAGCGCCCCCCTCCGGCCGCTGCGCCTTTGCATTGGGGCGGGGCCCATATACGGCCCATATACGGCGGCGTTTCAAGGTTTACATAATACCGATCCTATGCCAAAAATCGTAAAAATCCTGAAATGGATGCCAGAATCAGGGTATTCTTCGATTTTGGGCATGGAATACCGATGAAAAGGCTCAATTTGGTTTACATTTGCATTATTTTATGCCCGAAATCGGAAAAACCATCAAAATGGATGCCAATATCGAGGAAAACGAAAAAATGGGCATAGGACCTACCCGCAGGCCACGCCTATCTGCACGCCGCACCACGCCTGCCTGCCCTCCGGCCGCCGCCCCCCGCCCCGCGAAAAACGGGCAGGCCGCAGCCTGCCCGTTCGGGGATGCTTTGTTCTATTTCTCATCCAGCCTGCGGACGACGGCGAGCTGGAGGCCGACGCCTTTGATGGAGAAGTTCATGTTGAGGAGGGTGCGGACGTCCTCGATGTAGGTCTCCAGGGCCGGGGTCTCGCCGTACCGGCAGAAGTCGAAGGTCTCAGGCCGGAAGTCCAGGGCGGAGTAGCGGCCGAAGATGTTGTTGTCCTTCGTCATGCTGAATTTCGCCACCGCGTAGATGCCCGGCGGCAGGTTGATGTTGATGCTGATGTTCAGCTCGTCCCGGAAGTCGTTGATGGCGCTGCGAAGCTGGCTCTGCGGCATCTTGCGGGTCAGGAGGTCCAGGAGGCGCTCCGAGTAGTTGAAGGCGGCCATGGTGTAGACCGCGTTCTCCTTGTTGTCGGTGCGGACTACGCAGCAGTGGTTGCCCTGCATCAGCAGGTCGCCCTGCAGGGTGGAGACGGTCTGGGCGGCGTAGTAGGACGCCTTGCGGTCACCGGTGGAGGTGATGAGGCTCGGCAGGCCGGCGAGGGGCAGTCCCCCTGTTTCGGTGTCGTCCTGCAGCCAGAGGCGCACGTCTTTGTTCGGTTCGGCGCAGACGTCCCGCAGAAGGCTCGCGGCCGCGATGACGGAGTCCAGGGCCGGGATGCCCCGGGTCTCGATCTGCTGGTACGGGGCGTTCTCCACCTGCATGCCCGCTTCCTTCAGGATGGCGGTGAACCGCTCCGTCTGGGCGGCGGAGACCGTCGGGTCGTCGTGGAGGACCACCAGGTCCGGCTCCAGGGTGGAGAGCGGGGAGGCGAGGGACATGGCGCTGTTCTCGCAGTCCCTGGCGGAGAGGTCGATGATGACCTTCGGGCGGATGGAAGAGATCGGCTCGGCGTTCACATCGACGGCGATGTCGAAGTTGATGCTGGACAGGGCCTCGCCGTCGCCCCGCTTGTTGGTGTAGGCGGCGTAGGTCTCCTTGATGAGGGAGACGGCCCGGCCGGCCGGGATATAGTCGTAGATCGCCGGCTTCAGGTCGCTCTTGACCTCGTTCTTGTAGAGATCACGGTATTCCTGCGGGCTGTGGCCGAACCAGCGCTCAAAGTACTTGCGGTAGTAGGCGGTGGTGGAGAAGCCCACGTCGTTGGCGATCTGGCTGATCTTCTTCTCGGTGCCCAGGAGGTCGATCTCGGACCACTCCACTCTGGCAAAGCAGAGGAAGTCGCGGAAGTTCATGCCGGTGAAATCCTTGATCAGGTGAGAGATGTAGAAGGAGCTCAGGTGCTCCATCTGGCTCAGGTCCTCCAGGGTGATGTTGCTGGCGTAGAACTGGTAGATGTACTGGCAGATGCGGCTGATCCGTTCCATGGCCAGCTGGTTGCCCCGGTCGAAGCCCACCACCACGTTCTTGTCGAAGATGAAGAGGTTGAAGTATTTGTCCAGGTGTTTGATCAGCTCCACCGCGAGGTAGATGCACTCGCTCTTGTAGTTGACGCTCCTGGCTTCGTATTTCAGCAGGATCTGCAGCAGGAGCTCCCTCAGGCGGTCGTGTTTTTTGTCGGCGCGCTTGCGGGAGTAGGTGCGGTAGCAGGCCTTGCTCAGGTTCGGGAAGTACTGGGACATGTAGTGGGTGTTCACCTGGATCAAAGCCACGACGTTGTCCTCGGACAACGCGCTGATGCTGTGGACCTCGTGGCCGCTGTTGGTGAAGACGTCCCCTTCCTGCAGGTCGTAGCTGCAGTAGCCGTTCTTCAGGCGGATCTCGCCGCGAAGGACGTAAACGAGCTCCGTGTCGATGTGGTAGTGGAGGGGATCCTCCTTCATGTTGACGACGGAGATATTGAGCGGAAAATCATCCGGGTAAGTGAGCTTTTCCAACAACAAAGCTGTTTCCTCCTTTCCCGAAACAGGGGCAGCGCTTTTTCGCGGCATTGCGAAAAATCACCCCTTATATCATAGCACACTCGGCACCGATAGGAAAGGTGGGTCAGCAAGATAATCGTTTTTTACAGCAACCATATTATTGAAACGGTTTTCCAATCCCAATAGAATGGATGATACGAAGGAGTATCGCGATCAGGCGGCCGGCGGTCCTCCGGGCATCCGCAGGCTGCATATCGACATAACGAAGGAGGCAAGCATGCTGACAGAAAGAACCATCAGGATGAGGGAGAAGATGCTGGACACCAGACCGTCCATCACGGCGGAGCGCCTGGTGCTGGCCACCGAAGCCTATCAGAAATTCGCGGGCGACGCGGTCCCACTCTTCCGGGCCAAGGTCGTGAACTACATCATGGAGCGCATGACCACTTTGATCATGGAGGACGAGCTCATCGTCGGCACCGCGACGAACCGTTACCGGGGCGCCAACCTGCACCCGGAATTCCAGTCCAGCACCCAGTTCTATCTGAAGGAGCTGGATGAGTTCTCGGTCCGCACCAAGGATCCGTACGACATCACGCCGGAGGACAAGGAACTGATCCTCAAGTACCTCCCTTACTGGGAAGGCAAGGCCATGCAGGACATCGCCAGGCCGGCCCTGCCAAAGCACACCGTGGAGTGCATGAACGATGACATCATCACCGTCGGCCTCACCAACGGCGTCTCCGGCGAGACCACCTGCGACCATGAGACCCTGCTGACCATCGGCCTCAAGGGCTACATGGAGCGCTGCCAGGCCAACATCGACGCCATGATGCCGAAGTGCCAGCTGGACGAGGAGAAGATCAACTTCTGGCAGGCCTGCATCATCCAGTGCCAGGGCCTCATCACCTACGCCCACCGCATGGCGGAGGAGGCGGAGCGCCAGGCCGCTGCCTGCACCGACAAGAAGAGGAAGAAGGAGCTCCTGACCATCGCGGAGAACTGCCGCGTGGTCCCGGAGAACCCACCGCAGACCTTCATGCAGGCCCTGCAGAGCGTCTGGTTCGCCCACGTGTATTTCCACATCGAGGTCTGCACCACGGCCAACGGCTTCGGGCGCTTTGACCAGTACATGTACCCATACTACAAGAAGGACGTCATCGACGAGAAGAACATCACCGAGGATGAGGCCATGGAGATGCTCCAGTGCTTCTACCTGAAGGCCTGCGAGGTCTTTGAGGTCAGAGACCACTGGTACGCCACCTCCTTCGCCGGCTATCCGATGTGGGAGATCCTGATGGTCGGCGGCCAGACCCCGGACGGCAGGGACGCCACCAACGAGCTGTCCTACGTCTGCCTCGAGGCGGCCAACGAGCTCAAGACCACCCAGCCGGTCATGGCGGTCCGCGTCTGGGAGAAGACGCCGGAGGATCTGATCCGCCTCGGCTGTCTGATGATCCAGGACGGCCAGGCCAACCCGGGCTTCTTCAACGACTACGCGGCCATGGAGATGGCCCTGGGCAAGGGCTGCACCATGGAGGAGGCCAGAGACTGGGCCATCGTCGGCTGCATCCAGCCGGGCCCCGGCGGCGGCGCCACTGACGGTTCCCCGGACGCCGGCTACGTCAACATGGGCAAGATGATCGAGTTCGTCCTCCACAACGGCGTGGATCCGGACACCGGCAAGCTCATGGGCCTGCAGACCGGCGATCCGCTTGACTTCAAGAACATCGAGGAAGTCAAGGACGCGCTGAAGAAGCAGATCCTCCACCACTACAGAATGATCTGCGACGGCTACAACGTCATGCAGAGCATGCATATGACCAGATACCCTGTGATCTTCGCCAGCATGCTCACCAGAGGCTGCGTCGAGAGCGGCCGCTCCGTCCAGCACGGCGGCGCCAAGTACAGCACCGCGGGCCTCTACATCACCGGCGCGGCCAACCTGGCCGACTCCATCGCCGCCATCGACGTCTGCGTCTTCCAGGATAAAGACCTCACCATGGAGGAGCTGATCGAGGCCGTCGACAGCAACTTCGAGGGCAAGGAGCGCATCCGCCAGCTGCTGCTGAACAAACCGCCGAAATTCGGCAACGATAACGAATACGTGGACGGCATCTATCGCGAGATGATGCACTTCATCGCGGAGAACGTCCAGGAGTGGCCGGACGCCAGAGGCGGAAAGTACTCCTTCAACGTCCACTCCCAGACGGTGAACGTCTCCCACGGCCTGGTCACCGGCGCTACCCCGGACGGCCGCAAGGCGGGCGAACCGTTCTGCGACAACGCCTCCCCGATGATGGGCCGCGACGTCAGCGGCCCGACCGCGACGGTCAAGTCCGTGGCGGCCATGGGGCAGACCGCCTTCCATGACGGCGCTCTGTTCAACCTCCGCTTCGACCCGAAGGGCGTCGAGGGCGAGAAGGGCCTCCAGAGCATCGAAGCGGTCATCCGCACCTACTTCAAGCACAACGGCGAGCACATCCAGATCAACGTCGTCGACGACGAGACGCTGAAGGACGCCCAGATCCATCCGGAGAACCACAAGGGCCTGATGGTCCGCGTGGCGGGCTACATGGCCTACTTCACCCAGCTGGACAAGAGCGCCCAGGATACGATCATCTACCGTACCACTCACTTCAAGGAAGCGTAAGAGATGGCAGAACAGGCACTCACCGCCCTCGTGGGCGGCATCCAGAAATATTCCACGGAGGACGGCCCGGGCATCCGCACGACGGTGTTCCTGAAGGGCTGTCCCCTCCGGTGCCGCTGGTGCCACAATCCGGAGCTGATCTCCTACGAGCAGGAGCTGATCCAGATGCCGAACAGCTGCATCCACTGCGGCTACTGCCTGACCCACTGCCCGCAGAACGCGATCTATGTGGATGAGGAGCAGAAGATCGCCATCGACAGGGAGAAGTGCGACCGCTGCATGAAGTGCACGGAGTTCTGCTACGCCCAGGCGCTGACCACCGTGGCGAAGCGGAAGACCCCGGAGGAGGTCATGCGCACCGTCGCCCAGGACAAGGAGTTCTACGACCAGTCCGGCGGCGGCATGACCATCAGCGGCGGCGAGATGCTGACCCAGCCAGCGTTCGCGGAGGCGCTCATCGATCTGGCGGCAAAGGAGGGCATCCGGGTCTGCCTGGACACCTCCGGCTATGGGGACGGGGACACCCTGGCCCGCCTGGCCGCGAAGGAGAACGTCTCCGACATCCTCTACGACATGAAGGGCATCGACGACGAGGTGCACAGGCAGTGCACCGGCAGGAGCAACGCCCTGATCCTGGAGAACCTCGGGCGGCTGGCCGCGGACGAAGCGCTCCGTGAGAAGATCCGGATGCGGATGCCGCTGGTCAAGGGCCTGAACGACGGGCAGGACATCATCCTGGCCACCGGGGCCTTCTACAAAGCCCACGGGATCCGGCGGGTCACCCTGCTGCCGTACCACAACTTAGGCGTCTCCAAGAGCCGCAACATCGGCGGCAGCCAGGAGACCTTCGAGCCGCCGGCCGACGAGCGGGTGGAGGAGATCCGCCGGTACTTCGAAGAGGAGTGCGGCATGGAGGTGGAGATCCTCGGCAAAGTCAAATGATCGAACCAAAAGAAAGCACCCGGTGCCGCGAGGCACCGGGTGCTGTTGTCTTTGTTGGGAAGCGGGGCGATCAGCCTAAGGTCATGCCGCCGTCCACCAGGAAGTTGGAGCCGTTCACATAGGAGGCTTCGTCGGAGCAGAGGAAGCAGACCACGTTGGCCATCTCCATCGGCTCGCCCGGACGGCCCATAGGCCCTAAGGTGACGTTGTCCAGCGGATTCTCGAAGGTCTCCTTGTACTGCTCGAGGATCCTGCGGAACATCTCGGTGTTGACCCAGCCCGGAGAGATGGAGTTGACGCGGACGCCGTTGCCGCCGTTCTCGTTGGCCGCGTTCTTGGTCATGTGGATGACCGCCGCCTTGCTGGCGCCGTAGGCGATCTCGCCGGCGTAACCGAACATGCCGGAGACGGAACCGAAGTTCACGATCGCGCCGCTCTTCTGGGCCTGCATGATCGGCAGGACGTTCTGCATCATGAGGAAGGTGCCGTAGACGTTGATCTCGAAGACCTTCTTCGCCATCTTGAAGTCGTACTCCTCGGTGCGGCTGTTGTTCGGACCCTCGATGCCCGCCAGGTTGACCAGGCAGTCGATGCGGCCGAACTTCTCCATCGCCTTCGCGATGCCGGCCTTGACGCTGTCCTCATCGGAGACGTCAACGGTGACGATCAGGGCCTGGTCCTCGTTCAGACCGAGCTTGTCGACGGTCCTCTGAGCAGCCTCCTCGCGGATGTCCATCAAAACGGCTTTGGCGCCGCCATCGGTGAACTTCTTGACGATGGCGCAGCCCATATCGCCGCCCGCACCGGTGACGATGGCGACTTTATTCGTAAAATCCATAATAGCTCCTTTCTTCCAGATCAAAGGGATCTCGCTTGCTTTCAAGTCCATTCTAAATGCGGCGCCCCGGAAAAGCAATAGAATGGAGGCATGCGGCAAACTAATCAGCAAATATCGACTGCATACTTTGAATAAGTTGTGAAAAAAATAGCAACTCAATCGGTTAATCTCAGCAAATCAGTGCCTTTTTTAAGTTGAATCATGATCGTAATCGTTATAAAATTGAGTTGTTGATATTATTATTATTTTCTGATTTGTGTCCGCTGAGAGGAGGACACAATGCAGAGGTGGGAGACAGGACACTCCCAGGAAAGGAGTCATTATGGCTAAGAAGTCAAGGATCCCGAGTACTATGATCCTGTTGTTCTGCATCGTCGTCGTTGCGATGATCCTGACCTACATCGTTCCGGCAGGCGCCTATGAGCGTACCCTGGACGAAGCGTCCGGCTACAACGTCGTCGATCCTAACAGCTTCCAGTACATCGAGAAGACCCCAGTCAATCCGTTCGCGATGTTCGTCGCGATCCCGAGAGGCTTCGTGGCAGCAGCCAACATCTGCTTCCTCATCAGCTTCGGTTTCTTCTGGATCTACAGCATCATGCAGAGCGGCGCTCTGAACGCTGCGATCCACCGGATCCTGAACAGCAAGATGAAAGACAGCAAGCTCTTCATCCCGTTCATGTTCCTCATCTTCGCGATCGCAGGTTCCACCTACGGCGAATTGGAAACCGTCTACGG
>CADCOV010000237.1 GCA_902803185.1 uncultured Eubacteriales bacterium | reverse complement strand
GCGTCGACCTCCGCCGTGCTCCCGGCGCTGTTCACCGCAGCTCGGGCCGCCTCCAGGATCGAAGCCAGCTCCGCCTGTTCCGCGGTCCGGTAGTCCGCCGGATCCGCCAGGGTCTCCAGCCCCGCCAGGGCGTCGGTTTTGATCTGCTCCAGGCTGGTGAAGGTGATGTCCACCGAGGCCTGCGGCGGGACGTAGGCTTTGCCCGCCTCTCCGTCCACGTCGTGATAGAGGGTCATGTTCGCGCCTAAGTTGAAGGAGATCGTGATCTCCGTGTCGTCCGCCGTCAGCGGCTCCGTGGTGTAGGAGACGTAGCGGGACACGTCCCGGGTCTTCCCGTTGGCGTAGGTCGCCGTGACCACCATGCCGGCCGGATCAAAGGTATCCCCCACCACGTAGGCGGTGCGCTCCGGCGGCGTCGTCACATCCAGCGACGTGATGGTCGCGCCGATCATCATCATATAGGCGGAGTCGTTTTTGAAGTAGATGTTGCCGTACTCGTCGGCGATCGGGCTGCAGATCGCGTACTGGGCCTGCTTGCCGAACGGAGTGAACAAAGTGCTCGCCACCGACACCGTCGTGTCGCCGCCGCCGGCTTCGTAGGTCTCCTCCACCAGGCCCTCCGCCGCGGTCTGTCCCGGGCAGTCCCTCAGGTAGCGGAGCTTGCCCGGCGTATAGTTGTCGAAGAAGTACACGTAGACGTACTCCTTGCCGTCCTCCCCATAGGCGGTGGTGAGGAGTCCGCTGGTCTGCGGGTAACCCTGGGTCGGCGCCGTATAGGCGATCCGGTTGCGGTCCAGATCGATGACCGTGATGTTGTGGCCGGAGTAAGCGCCGAACATCTTGCTGCCGCTGACGCCCACGTAAGCTCGGTGATTGTGGATGACCGGGGTGGAGGTGCTCATCACCGTGCCGCCGGCCGTGTCGGACTGGAGGGAGAGGGTCTTGATCGTGTCGTGATCAAAGGTGCCGTCCTCCTTCAGGGCCACGGAGCAGAAGTAGCCGCCCCGGGAGGTGAAGTAGTAGCGGTCCGTGTCCGGATCGTACATGACGCTGCTGCGGATGTCCCCCGGGAACACGTCGGTGACGGCGTCGATGACCGCGCCGCTCCTCTGATCAAGGGACAACAGAGTGCCGCAGCCTTTGTCGGATCCCGGACTGCCATCGTCAGAGCCCACCAGGACGTAGGTCACAGCGTTGCCGGAATCGATCTTCATCTGATCCTGGCTGCCGTAGCCCACATAGGAGCCCGCCCAGTAGAAGCCGTCACCGGTGTAGGTCCAGGCGGCGAGCTTCGCCTCCTTCGGCTGGGTCGGGTCTTCGTCTGTCTCCGTCAGGCAGACGAAGTTGGCTTCGGAGGCCTCGGAGTTCCAGAATCCGGTGTAGACGTAGCCGTTGTTCACGGTGATCGGGCAGTTCGGCTGGCCCTTCTTCGGATCGTTGTAGAGCCACAGGGACTCCAGGGTCATGGCGTCAAAAGCCTGCACGCCGCCGTTGGAGAGGCCGACGAAGATCATGCCGTCCGAGAAGGCCGGGCTGTTGATCGCGAAGGCGCTGGCCCTGTCCATCTCACCGATAGCCAGGACCTCACCGGTCATGCTGTCCACCCGGAAGATGTGGCTGCCCGCGTAGGTGTAGAGGTATCCGCCCGCCAGGATCGGGCATCCGGTGGCGCCGGAGCTGTAGCCCGCACCCAGCTGGTTGGCCCAGTAGAGGGTGGTCTGAGACGGATCCGTCGGCAGGGCGTAAGGCACTGCGCCGTTGTTGTTCTGGTCATAACGGAAGAACGGCCAGCTGGCCTCCATATCCGTCGGCAGGGTCTCGTTCACCGGAGCTTCGGTAAGGCGCACCGTGAGGGTCATCTCGCCCTCCGGCGTGAACTCCTGCGTCTCCCCGACGTACCCCACCGCCGTCGCGGTATAGGAGTAGCCGCTGTTCTTCATCAAAGTATAGGTGCCGTCCCGGTTCGGGTCCACCTTGCGGCCGGACAGCAGGTCGGTGATGAAGAGATTGCCGTCCTCCGGCTCCAGGTCGATGGTGACGGTGACCGGCGGCTGCTTGACGAAGGTCAGGCGGTAGAGGCTCTCCCCGTCGCTCTCTTCGTCGTGGGACAGGGTCATCAAAACCGTCTCCGTCTCTTGGTACGGATCCAGGGTGACGGTGAAGGATTGCGGCGCGTTGCTTTGATCGATCCGGTGGAGGACCGTCTCGCCGCAGGTCAGGGTGTAGCCGCCGACCCGGGCTTCCGTCTGGGTGGCGCCGGAGAAGACGACGGAAAGGGTCGCCTCGTCCATCGCCTGCGGCACGCTCATCGTGTAATCGAAGATCTCGCTGTCGAACCCGGCGGTCTCCGTCCCGGTCCGCTTCATGACGATGGCGTTGCCGCTCTCGTCCTTGACCGCGAGCTCCGCCAGGGAAAGGCTCCGCTGGGTCCGGATCCGGTAATCCTGGTAGTAGGTAACGTCCCCCGCGGTCCGGCTCACCGTGAAGGTGACGGCGTTGTTGTTGCCGCCGCTGGACAGGAAGCCGGTCACCTGGGCGTTCGCCGTCAGGGACGACGTGTAGGTCGTAGCTTTCGCTGCCGCAACGGTGCTGCCGGAGATGTTGGTGTAGGCGCCGCGGCTAAAGGACACGCCGGTGTCCGCACCGGTGGTGTGGAGGTAGAACTGGCTCATGAAGTCCGGGACCAGGAAGGTCACATCGTGGTCCTCCCAGTCGAAGCTCTCCGCGTCGGCCCGCCCGTAGATCAGGGCGGTCCTGAGATTGCTCGTGTTGGCCGCCTGGAGGCTGGTCAGGAGCTTCTCCTTGACCGGCGTCGTCAGGGCCGCGGACGTGCTGCTGTCGCTGACGGTGACCGCCATCCCGGTGTGGTACTCCTCCTCCAGGGTGCCCACCAGGGTGTACTCGCCCTCCGCCACGTCGAAGAGCGCCTCGGTGTCGGTCTGGGAGGTCGGATAGATCACGGACCCCTCCGGGTTCACCAGCGTCGCGGAGACCCCCGCCTCCTTGGTGACGGTGAACCGGGTGGCCTCGATCTTGCGGATGGTGATCCGGTACTCGTCGCTCTGCCCATCCGCGGATCTGGCGGCGACGGCCAGCACCTGGCCGTTCTCCACCGGGACCGTGAGGCTCCCGTCCTCCGGGAGCAGGGCGCCGTCGATATAGATGCCGTAGCCCTCGGCGTAGGTGCCGTAGGCGGCGTAGCTGTTCTTCGCAAAGGTGGAGCCCCGGAACACCACGCTGTCCGCCAGGGTGGTCAAAGTGTATGCCCCGGTGCCCTGGGTGAAGCCCAGGGACAGCTTGGTGCCGCTCGGTTCCTCGGCGGTGAGGCTCTTCAGGGTCGGGACCCTCAGGGCCTCCACGTCCAGGTACTGGCGCTGGACCTGGTCCCCGTTCTGGCGGACCACCTTGAGGCGGGTCGCCGCCGGCGCGAGGCCGTAGGCCGCCAGCTGGTACAGGCTCTTGGCGTTGCTCTTCCAAGGGATCCGGTAGCTGGTCTTGCTCTCGTCACCGTAGTAGGTGGCGGTATTCCCGTACTGGCTGTAGTGCTCGCTGAAGGCCCGGTAGTCCGGCCACAGGGACTCGTCCGTCCCCAGTCCGGCGCCCGGCTCCAGATAGAGGTACGGGGTCACGATGGAATCCGGCAGGTACAGGGTGACCTTGCTGCCGTCAGCGGCCCGCTCCGAGGTCAGGACCTGGGCGGAGGTGCCGGAGCCCGCCCGGAAGATCAACTCGCCGAACCACTCGCCCTCCGGCATCGGGACGGCGACGGTCTTCGTCTCCCCTTCCGTCAAAGTGAGGGTGCCGGTGACCTCGTTCCTCCCGTCGGTGACGGTATAGTCGTAGGTGCCGCTCAGGGCGCTGATGGCGGTGCAGGCCGGGCCGGTCACGGTGCAGCCGTTCTGATCCGTCATGGAGACGGTCGCGGAAGCCGCCGGGGTCGTGCCGTAGGCCGCATCAAAGGTCACGCTGGCAGGGGTCTCCGCCAGCCAGGCCGCATAGGCGGCATAGGCGTCCGTCAGGGCCTTCGCCAGGCTCTCAGCGCCTGCCTCATCCGCGGTGAGCAGCCCCTTCTTCGCCGCCTCATAGGCGGTCTTCACGGCGGCAAAGGCCTGTTCCTCCGCCGGTCTCTCCTTGTGCTCCGCCAGGAGCTTCACCAGCGCCAGATGGGCGTCTGTCATGGTCTCCCTCGCGGAGATGACGAAGGCGGTCTTCACCTCGTCCGCGCCGGCGTCCAGGTCGTAGGCGCCCCCGTCGTAATATCGATAATAGTTGTCCACGCTGCCGTCGATGGCGGTGATCCAGTCGTCCTCGAGCCCGAGGAACTCGTGGTCCATGGCCAGGAGGGCGTCTTTGATCGTCATCCCCTCCGCGTATTCCACCATCTCAGGGCCGATGAGGATCCCGTAGGTATCCATGGCGGCAAAGGCGAACCGCCCCGCTTCCGCGGCGCCGGCGTTGCTCACCGGGGCTTTGGCCGGGGTCTCAGACGGGATCTCCGGTCCCGCCGCAGGCTCCTCCGGCATCTCGGCCGGTTCCTCGGCGTCCGCAGCCGGCGTCTCTGCAGGCTCTTCGGTATCCACCGGCTCCTCCGCCGGTTCGACATCCTGATCGCTCTCCGGGAGCTCCGCCGGGGCTTCGCCGTCCGGCGTCTCCTCTGCAGGTCCCTCTGTCTGGAGCGCCACGCTGTCTTCGGCCGTGACTGCGGTCTCCTCCGCCGTCTCCGCCTCGGTGACCGTCCCCGGGTCCTCCGCCGCGAAGGCAAGGGATGCGTCGGTCAGCAGCATGGCGATGACCAGGCACAGCACCAGTATCCTGCGAAGCAGGCCTCTCTCCTTCTTCCTCATAGTCCCTCCTAATAGATGCACCGGATCCATCTGTCCTTCAGACGGACGCCGATGTGGCTCATATCCCTGCGGGCGGCCGCAGCCTTCTCGGCGAAGGCCACCGCCTCTTCCCGTTCTTCCTCTGTGATGTCGTGCTCGCTGTAGCGGGCCTTGCGGTTCAGGGCCAGGACCCGGGTCCAGCCCGCCGCCGTCTCCGCGCCGAGGGCCGCGCCGATCTCAGCGCCCGCCGCCTCCGGCCGGGTCCGGTCGAAGGCCGGCACCGC
>CADCOV010000236.1 GCA_902803185.1 uncultured Eubacteriales bacterium | reverse complement strand
GGGACCGGGGACCCGAAGGAGGGCGGCGAAGCGGAGGATCCCGGCAGTCCGGAGGACCCGGGCAGCGAGGATCCGGGCAAGGAGCCGGAGGCGGAGATCCCGCCGGAGACGGCGGAGGATCCGCAGAAGGAGGAAGTCCCGGCGGCGGAGGAAAACCTGGCGGAAACGGGAGAAACGGGGCTCGGGGAGGCCATCGAAGAGCCGGCAGTACCCGAGGAACCGGAAGACGTACAGCTGGAGGAGCCGCCCGAGGAGCCTGCGGCGGAGCAGCCGGCCAGAGCGCCCCTGCTCGCCGCATCCGTGAACTGGTCGCTGTCGACCACGTCGATCACAGTCGCGGCCAACGGGAAGGCGACCTTCATCGTCAAGGACAGCACCCACGCGGGACCGAAGCCGACGGTGACCTCCGCAAAGCCTGCGGTGGCCACGGCGGAGCTGACGAGCAGCAGCGATGCGGCCGGCTACAAGTTCACGGTCTACGGCCTGCAGAAGGGGTCGACGACCCTCACGGTCAACTATCAGGGGACCTCGGCGAAGATCACCGTCACGGTGGAGGCGGCCGGCAAGGTCACGACGAAGACCGACAAATCGGTGAGCTACTACATGTCCGACCCGGGGAAGCAGGCCATGTACGACTGGGAATTCCACCCGTTCCACACGGCGGACGGCACGGTCATCTTCTGCGTGGAACCGCAGACACCTTCTGCGGACTCCTCCAAGCAGACCCACAACGCCCTGGAATATCTGGACCAGGCGAGGCTGACGAAGATCGCCCTCGGGCTCGACTACATCAACAAGCAGTCCATCGCCGCCGACGCGAAGGTGGCCATGTCCCAGGCCTGGGTGTGGCGGATCATCAACTACAGCGGCTCCAAGCTCTGGGATTACCCGGCGGCGAGGGGCAAGGCCCTGTACGTCTCCGGCGGTATCAGCCTGAGCGAGGCGAAGCAGCAGACCATCTTTGACGGCGCCGCCACCTATGCGGGGGACAACGCCAAGCTTTACACCGGCTACGGCATCTTCTACGACGGCGGCCAGTACCAGAACCAGATGCGGTTCTGGACGGTGGCAAACGGGAAGATCCAGGTGAAGAAGTCCAGCACGGATGCGGCCTTTGCGAAGGCCCACAGCCTGGCAGGCGCGGTCTACACCATCTATACCGACGCGGCGGCGACCACCAAGGTCACCACCGCTGTGGCCACAGCGACCACGATGACCATCGGCGACAATAACGTCTCCGGGGCCGTCACGCTGCTGCCGGGCACCTACTACGTCAAGGAGACCAAGGCGCCGCCGCTGTACAAGATCGACACGAAGATCTACAAGGTCGTCGTCGGCAGCGGCTCCGGCGCGACCTTCACCGTGGAATCGGTGGACGAGCCGGATATCCTGACCCTCTCCGTCAAGAAGGTCTGGAGCAAGGACACGGAGGCCGTGCGGCCTTCCGACATCACGGTCACGGTCAAGCCGGGCTCCGGCAGCGCCATCACCATCAAAGGGGACAAGTGGACCAAGGAGGGGAACCGCTGGTCCGCGACGGTCACGATCCCGCGGGACAGCACGACCTGCCTGGTCTGGGAGAACCTCCCGGCCGGCTACAGCTCCTCCTACGGGGGCGGTAAGGTCACTGCCACCGAGTCCGATCCGGTCTCCTTCACGGCGAAGAACGCCACCGCCAGCGTCACGATCACCAACACCCACGGGGAGGAACCGCTGACGATCGAAAAGGTGGTGGCGGGCAATCTGGGCGACCTGACGAAGGAATTCGAGTTCACCCTCAGCCTGACCGGCCTGGCCGCGAAGGGCACCTACACGTACGCGAAGGGCCCGGATGGCGGGACGGGGACCGTCACGGCCTCCTCCAAGGGAGCTGCCAGCCTCAAGTTCAAGCTGAAGGGCGGGGAGTCGATCTCCTTCTCCGGCCTGCCGGAGGGTGCCTCCTACACGGTCAAAGAGAACGCCTCCGACCACCGGCCTTCCGTCCTGTTCCGCGAGAGCGGCGAGACGAAGCAGGCGGGCTACGGACAGGCGCTGGAAACGGCGAGCCGCAAGGTGACGGAGGACCACGAGGTGATCTTCACCAACGAGAAGAACACCGTGCCGGTCACGGGCATCACCGACCACAGCAATACGCTGCGGGGCGTGGTTTTTACGATGATGTTCATGCTGCTCCTGCACGCCATGATCCGCCTCCGCCTCCGCGCCCGCACAGCATTTTGACCGATTCATGAAAAAAACAGTTTACAAACCCGCCGCCTCGTGCTAATATAATTAGGCGAGACGGCGTGGGGGTATAGCTCAGCTGGGAGAGCGTTTGACTGGCAGTCAAAAGGCCAGGGGTTCGAGCCCCCTTACTTCCACCAAAAAAATTGAGATGGGTTTGACCCATCTCAATTTTTTTATGTCGAACAGGTAAGGGGGCTCGAACCCGCAAGGGCCGGAGCGTTAAGCAGAACGATCCAGTGGATCGTTCTGTAGCGACGGGGTCAAGCCGCCTGAACGAGGCGGCGCTGACCGGCGGACCGCAGTAAGGCGAGAAGCGGGCCGCGAAGCCCCCTTACTTCCGACCTTTGGAGGAGGAGGGGGCGTGAAGCCCCCTTACTTCCGACCATTGGAGGAGGAGGGGACGCGAAGCCCCGTACTCCAATAAGCAATAAGGGG
>CADCOV010000235.1 GCA_902803185.1 uncultured Eubacteriales bacterium | reverse complement strand
TACAGACCAAGGAGTATTGACCAACATGGGCATCAAAGTCGCTAAATTCGGCGGTTCGTCCGTCGCCGACGGCATCCAGATCCAGAAGATGAAGGAGATCCTGGACGCCGATCTGACCCGCAAATATGTCGTCGTTTCCGCCCCGGGCCGCCGGTTCGAGACGGACAACAAGATCACGGACGTCCTCTATCTCTGCTATACGCATAAGGAACACAACCTCCCGTACGACCAGCTGCTGCAGGTCGTGGCGGACAGATATACCGCGACTGCGGCGAACCTGCACATCGACCTGAACGTGATGGGCGAGTTCGATACCATCCGCAGGAACATGGCGGAAGGCTGCAGCGTGGACTACATCGCCAGCCGGGGTGAGTACCTCTCCGCCAAGTGCCTGGCTTTGTTCATGGGCTGGGACTTCGTGGACGCCGAGGGGCTGATCCTCTTCGACAACAAGGGACGGCTCCTGGTGGAGGAGACCAACGAGGCCCTCAAGGCGGAGCTGGCGAAGCATGAGAACGCGGTCATCCCGGGCTTCTACGGCACCTTCAAGGAGACCGGCAAGATCAAGACCTTCTCCCGGGGCGGCTCCGACATCACCGGTTCCCTGGTGGCCAGGGCGGCAGCGGCCGACGTCTACGAGAACTGGACCGACGTGTCCGGCTTCCTGATGGCGGACCCGAGGATCGTCAAGGACCCGAAGCCGATCCACCGCATCTCCTATAAAGAGCTCAGAGAGCTCTCCTACATGGGCGCCTCCGTCCTCCACGAGGACGCGATCCACCCGGTGCGCATCGCGGGCATCCCGATCAACATCCGCAACACCAACATCCCGGAGGATCCGGGCACGATCATCACCGCGGAGCACGAGGGAGGCGAGAACGAGGACATCATCACCGGTATCGCCGGCAAGAAGGATTTCTCCGTCATCGCCATCTACAAGAACATGATGAGCAGCGAGAGGGGCTATGTCCGCAGGATCCTGGCGATCCTGGAGGATTTCGGCTGCAACTTCGAGCACATCCCGAGCGGCATCGACACCATCTCCGTCGTCATCTCCAACAAGGACATCGACGGCCGCCTCGATGATCTGATGGACGCCTTCCGCAGGCAGCTGGAACCGGACAGCATCGAGTGCTTCGAGGATATGGCTTTGATCGCCACCGTCGGTTACGGCATGAACCGCCGCAAGGGCGTCGCGGCCCAGCTGTTCACGGCGCTGGCGGAAGCGAACGTCAACCTGAGGATGATCGAGCAGGGATCCAGCGAGATCAACATCATCTGCGGCGTGGAGAACAAGGACTTTGAGACCGCGATCCGCGCCATCTACAACACCTTTACGAAGAACGAGGAAGCCTTGGAGGCCTAGGGCCCGGGCAGGAGGAACGGTATGAACATCGCCATCATCGGTGTGGGAAAACTGGGCAGCAAGCTTTGTGAGACGCTGGTGGGAGGAGACTACTCCATCACCCTGGTGGACACGAACAGCGAGCTGCTGGATCGACTGTCGCAGATCTACGACGTCATGACGATCCACGCGGACGCCAGGGACATCGGCGTCCTGGAGTCTTTGGACATCCACACCTTCGATTACGTGATCGTCGCCACGGGACGGGACGAGAACAACATGGTCATCGGCCAGTTCGCCAAGGAGCTGGGCTGCAAGACCGTCATCGCCCGGGTCCGGGATCCGGAGTACATGAAGCACTTCGAGTTCATCCGGTCCTCCCTGGAGATCGACTATCTGGTGAACCCGGACTTCTCCATCACCCAGGAGATCTTCAAGTACCTGGCGGAGAAGTACACCCTGAGCAACGGCGTGTTCACCAGCGGCAGCATCGGCCTCATCGAGTTCAAGGCGAACCGCAAGAGGGAGCTGGTGGGGAAGAAGATGCCGGAGGTCAGGAAGCTCCTGCCGACCATGCTGGTGGCGGCGATCTCCCGGAACGGCAAAGTCATCATCCCGCACGGCAGCGACGAGATCATGGAGGGGGATTCCCTCTACCTCGTCGGCGAAAAGGAAGAGATCCTGGAACTGAACCGCAAGGTCCACGTCCGGGGCAAATATACGGACCTGCAGAAGGTCATGATCATCGGCGGCGGCAAGACCGGCTACTATCTGGCGGAGATGCTGGCCAACTTCGGCATCTCGGTCAAGCTGATCGAGCGCAGCATGGACCGCTGCCGGTACCTCTCCACCAGGATCCCGAACGTCATGATCCTCCATGGCGACGGCACCGACGTGGAGATGCTGGAGGAGGAGAACCTGGACGAGATGGACGCCTTCGTCACCGCCACCGGGTTCGACGAACAGAACCTGCTCCTGGCTTTGATGGCCAAGCAGCGGGGCATCGAGGACGTCATCTCCAAGGTCAGCCGGGAGGGCTACCTCAATCTGATCGAACACATGGGCGTGGACATGGTCTTAAACCCGCTGGACATCACGGCGAGCAACATCTTCTCCGTGATCCAGGGCGGCAGGAGGGTCATCTCCACGATGCTGATCCAGGGCCAGGCGGAGCTGGTAGAAGTCATCGCCTCCGACGATATGATGATGGCCAGCGGCCCGCTGAAGACCCTCGCCCTTTCCCAGGGCATCCTGATCGCTGCCATCTACCGGGGCGGCGAAGTCATCATTCCGGACGGCGATACGAGGGTCGAGGAAGGGGACAGGGTCATGATCCTGAACCTGCTCTCCGACATCGCCGGCCTGGAGAAGCTTCTTAAGACAAGATAGTATCATGGCTAAGGCAAAGGGACACAATTACCACTCAGTCATAAGGATGCTGGGCGTGCTCTTCATCGTCCTCGGGATCTCGTTCGTCCCGACGGTGCTGGTCGCGCTCATTTATCGTGAGTACAGCGAGGGGAAATGGTTCTCGCTGTCCATGGCGCTCTGCTTCGCGGCAGGGCTCCTTTTGATGTGGCGATTCAACCCGAAGGACCTGCGCATCAAGCAGCGGTCCGGCTATCTGGCCGTCACCCTGATCTGGCTTACCGCCTCCGTGGTGGGCGCGGTACCGATGGTGCTGACCGGCGCGATCCCGAACCCAGTCGAGGCCTTCTTCGAGATCTGCTCCGGTTTTTCCACGACGGGCTCCACGATCCTGACGGACATCGAGGGGCAGGCCCGGTCGGTGCTGTTCTGGCGCTCCTTCACCCACTGGCTGGGCGGCATGGGCATCGTGGTGTTCGCCGCGGCGCTGCTGCCGTCCATCGGCATCGGCGGCCAGATCGTGGCCTCCGCCGAGACGCCGGGTCCGACCCTGAGCAAGCTGACCGCCCGGTTCGCGGACACCGCCAAGGGTCTGTACAAGCTCTATGTCGCGATCTCCATCGTGGAGGTGATCCTCCTCATGCTCGGCGGCGTGAGCCTTTACGACAGCCTGGTCCACACCTTCGGCACCGTGGGGACCGGCGGTTTTTCCAGCTACGCGGACAGCATCGGCCACTTCACCAGCCCGTACGTGCAGTGGGTCATCATCGTGTTCATGCTGCTCTGCGGCGTCAACTTCAACCTGTACTTCCTGATCCCGGCCCGCCGGATCCGGGAGTTCTTCCGGGACCAGGAGCTCCGTCTTTACCTGGGGATCATCGTGGCATTCATCGCTCTTTCCGCGCTGGTGCTCCGCACCCAGGGGGAGATGGCGAGCACCGAGCAGGCGATCCGGGAGTCCGCCTTCCACGTGGTCTCCATCGTCACCACCACGGGCTACGCCATCTCCGATTACGACCTGTGGCCGGCCTTCTGCAAGGTCCTGCTCCTGCTCGTGACCATCACCGGCGCCTGCTCCTCCTCCACGGGCGGCGGCGTCAAGATGATCCGCATCCTGACCGCGATCAAATACGTCAAGCGGGGCTTCTTTCTGAAGCTCCACCCGAACCGGGTCATCGACCTGACCGTGAACGGCCGTCCGGTGGGTTCCGGCGTCGTCACCAACATCGTGAACTTCATCTTCTTCTATATAGCGGTGCTGTTCGCGGGGACGATCCTGGTGTCGGTGGACGGCTTCGATATGGTGACCAACTTCAGCGCGGCCCTGACCTGCCTGAGCAACGTGGGACCGGGCTTTGGCATGGTGGGACCGGCGATGAACTTCGCCCTGTTCTCCAACTTCTCCAAGATGGTGCTGGCGCTCCTCATGATCGCCGGCAGGCTGGAGCTGTTCACCTTCTTCATGATCTTCTCGCCGCACTTCTGGAACAGCAACCGGGCGTAGCGGCAAAGCTTTGATCCGTCCCATGGACCACCACGAAAGAAAGGAGGGGAGTCCGTGACCTTCAATCTCAAACTGACCGTCAGGATCGTGAGCACCATCGCGTTCCTGGAAGGACTGGCCATGCTCCCGTCCTGGCTGCTGGCGGTAAGCGACGGGGATGCCCGGGCAGCGCAGGGGATCCTGCTCTCCGCCGCAGCCCTCATCATCCTGGGCGTCATCGGGTATTCCTTCACCCGCCGCTCCAAGGTGAAGATCAAATCCAGAGAGAGCTATTTCGTGGTCCTCGCCTGCTGGGCGACGGCCATCATCGCCGGCATCCTGCCGATGTATCTGTCCGGAGAGGGCTACAGCCTCGTGGACTGCATCTTCGAGTCCGTGTCCGCCTGGACCACCAGCACCTCCTACGTCATCGACATCGACGTGATGCCGCGGGCCCTGGTGTTGTGGCACGCCACCGCCAGCTGGCTGGGCGGCATGGGCGTGATCCTGCTTGCCCTGCTGCTGCTGACCTCCCTGGGCGTCAGCGGGCAGAAGATCGCGGGCGCGGAGCTCCCGGGCCCGACCCTGATCAAGACCACGGCCCGGATGGCGGACACCGCCAAGCTCACCTACGGCATCTACACCGCCATTTCCCTGGTGGAGATGGTGCTGCTGAAGCTGGGCGGCCTGCCCTGGTTCGAGACGGTGGTCAACACCATGTCCAGCATGAGTAC
>CADCOV010000234.1 GCA_902803185.1 uncultured Eubacteriales bacterium | reverse complement strand
GAGCGGCGAATACTCCTTCGTGTTCACACAGATCCGCACCGGGGTCTCCCGGCCCGCGAGCTCTTCCCGGATCGCGGTGCCGGCGGAGGCGTAGTCCTGATAGACCGTCTCCCCTCCCCCGCAGCCGGTCAGCGCCAGGGCGGTCAAAGCCGCCAGCAGCAGTGCCAACCATCTCTTTCTCATCATCTCAGCTCCGTCACCAGAATATAGAGTAAAACGAACACCAGCCCCAGGCCTGCCATGCCCAGGCCATAGGAGAGCCGAGCGCCGATCCGGTCCCTGGCCTCCTCCGTCGTCATGCGGCGCAGCCGGAAGCGCTTCTCGTAGCCGCCCTCTCCGGTGCCGTAACGAGCCGCCAGGCTGTCCAGGGCCTTGCCCAGGATATCCGTCGGATAGAGCATCTTGCCGGTGTGATAGGTGATCTTCTTATCGCGGTAGATGGTCTTCCTGAGGAGGACGATGACCCAGTCCACCAGGCTGTCGCCCAGCCTGGCGATGAAGAGTCCCAGGAACGGCAGCACCTTCAGCAGGGCGCCGTCCGCGATCTTTTCGGCGGCGCGGCTGATGGCGGTGCCGATGGCCGGCAGGATCTTGAGGACCAGCGGCCGGTAGATCAGCTCCTCCAGATCCAGCTTCTCCGGCCAGAGATCCAGGTAGGCGGTGGCGCCCTTCCCATCCTTTCGGATCAGGACCGTCCGGATGAACAGCAGGTAGACCGCCGCGCCGATCCCGATGGAGATGAGGCCGCCGGAGAGGCACACCCAGGAGAAGAAGTGCGGGACGTGGGCTTCGTGGTGCTGCTGCAGGAACCCCTGGGCCATCCGGGCCAGCGGCATCATGGTCTTCGTGGCAGTCATGCCCAGGATCGGCAGCAGGATGGCGCTCCCACCGATGGCGAAGGCGCTCTGTTTGTTCATGTAAGTCCCCGCCAGAGAGTCGAACTTCGCCTGGACCTCAGGGTCCCGGTTCTTCTCAACAAAGAGGCAGATATAGAGCTTCGTCATGTAGGCGACGGTGAGGCCGCCGCTCACCAGGAAGACCCACTCGAGGGCGGTGAAGACCGGGCCCCCTGCGTACTCCACGATCGCCTCGTGGAGCAGGGTCTTGCTGATGTAGCCGTTCCACAGCGGGATGCCGCCGATGCCCAGGGCGCCCATCAGGAAGGCCGCGTTCAGCAGCGGTTTCTTCCGTCCGAAGCCCCGGATGTCGTTCAGGTCCAGCTTGTGGAGGTTCATGTAGACCACGCCGGCCGCCATGAACAGCACCAGCTTGATCAGGGAGTGGTTCATCATGTGGAGGACCGTGCCGTTCGCCGCCAGGGCCCCGTGCTCGCCCAGCATGCCCGTCATGCCGATGCCCGTCAGGATGAAGCCGATCTGGGACATGGAGGAGCAGGCCAGGGTGCGCTTGAGGTCGTTGGCGAAGACCGCGAGGAGGGCCCCCAGGAACATGGTGACCGCCGCGATGCAAAGGATCAAAGCGCTCCAGGTCTTGTCCTCGTAGAACAGGTTCGCGGAGGTCACGATGACGCCGAAGACGCCGGCTTTGGTCAGGATGCCGGAGAGCAGCGCCGAAGCCGGGGCCGGGGCCACCGGGTGGGCCTTCGGGAGCCAGATGTGCAGCGGGAAGGCGCCGGCCTTGGCACCGAAGCCGATCAGGAGGCAGATCCCCGCCGCAAAGATCCTGCTGCGGTCCGGGTAGGCCGCCGCCAGCGGCAGGAGCTCCGCCATGTCCAGGGTCCCCAGGGCGTCCTGCAGGAGGAAGAGGCCCATCAGCAGCACCAGGCCGCCGATGACCGCCACCGCCAGGTAGGTGCCGGCGGCGCGGAGGGACTCCTTCCGCTCGTCCTGCGCGACCCAGACGTAGGAGGTGAAGCTCATGATCTCGAAGAAGATGAAGGTCGTATAGAGGTCCGTGGACAGGAACACGCCCATGGTGGCCCCTAAGGTGACCAGCATGAACAGGTAGTAGCGGTTCCGGTTCCGGTAATGGGCGAAGTACTCCCGGGAGAAGATGGTGGTCATCATCCACATGAG
>CADCOV010000233.1 GCA_902803185.1 uncultured Eubacteriales bacterium | reverse complement strand
TAGCAGTATCCTCCTTGTCCCGGAAGAAGGCAGGATCAAAGATAGTATACATCAGATGCTGCGGGTGAAATTGCAAATGCACTTCTAACCCAAATACCGGATTGCAATTGTGATTGCACAGTACAACGTGCAATTAAGATAACAATTAACCGATCGCCCGGTTGCATGCCGATTTTTCGATTTTCGCCGAAATCGGCGCAGAAAACAAGGTCTTTCGCGATTTCAGGCATCAAATCGCGTGTTATGTCAACCGCATGCCGGCAGGCACACACGCCGCTGGCCCGCAGGCACCCTCGCCTGCCTGCACAAAGGCCCTCCCGCTGGCGGGAGGGCCCGGCTGCGCCGAAGCGCAGTTTCCTTTGATCAATAGTTCTCCGCGTTGACCTCGAAGTAGCTCTGCGGGTGCTTGCAGACCGGGCAGACTTCCGGGGCTTCGGTGCCGACCACGATGTGGCCGCAGTTGCGGCACTCCCAGATGGTGACGCCGCTCTTTTTGAAGACTTCCATCGCCTTCACGTTCTCCAGCAGCTTGCGGTAGCGCTCCTCGTGGTGCTTCTCGATGGCGCCGACGCCGCGGAACTGCTCCGCCAGCTCAGGGAAGCCTTCCTCTTCCGCCTCACGGGCCATGCGCTCATACATGTCGGTCCACTCGAAGTTCTCGCCTTCGGCAGCCGCCAGCAGGTTCTCCTCGGTGGTGCCGACGCCGCCCAGGGCCTTGAACCAGAGCTTGGCGTGCTCCTTCTCATTGTCCGCTGTCTTCAGGAACAGCGCAGCGATCTGCTCATAGCCTGCCTTCTTGGCGACAGAAGCGAAATAGGTGTATTTGTTGCGGGCCTGGGACTCGCCGGCGAAGGCCTCCCAGAGGTTCTGTTCGGTCTTGGTCCCGGCGTACGGGTTGGCCTTCTTCTCCTCGATCTTCTCAAAGACGGAAGCCGGCTGTTTGCACTTCGGGCACTTTTCCGGCGCCGCGTCGCCTTCATAAACATAACCACAGATCTTGCATACGAATTTGCTCATGACAGTTCCTCCTCTTTCTATTTCAGTCTGTACTTCGCGCGGGCTGCCACGATCCGCGGCTGCGGTCCGCCGGCTGCCCACTCTGTCGGGTCAAAAGAAGCCCCGGTCTCAAAGACCTGTGCCTCGTCAAAGAGAGCGGTGAATGCGCTGAGCGGGCCGATCACGTCGAAGCCAAAGCCTTCGCCCCGGTAATGCATCGGCAGAACCGCCTTCGGCGCGAGCTGATCCACGATCGCCTTCGCCCCCGCCGCATCCACGGTGTAATAGCCGCCCACCGGGATCATCAGGAGGTCCGCGCCGGTGAGTTCCTCCACCTGCGCCGGCTCCAGCAGATGCCCGATGTCGCCCATGTGGACGACCTTGAGGCCTTCAGCCTCGAGGACGGTGATCCTGTTCGGACCGCGAAGCGCCCCCTCTTTGTCATCGTGCCAGCTGTCCACCTGGGTCACCAGGAATGGTGTCGGCCCCTCCACCGGAAGGATCTCGATCTCGTCCACCCCGTGGTGGTCGCCGTGCTCATGGGAGCAGATGACTTCCTGGGCCTGCTCGTGAAGATCGCCGTAGCCCGGTACGGAACCGGCGGTATACGGGTCGATCACGACGGCGTACCCGCCGCTCTCGACTTTTACACAGGCGTGCCCCAGATATGTGATGATCATGTTGGTCTCCTTTCCGCGGGCACACGCTTCCGGTACCGCGCTCTCTGCCCTCATTATATAAGCCTCTTTCCAAAAAGGGAATACCCTGCCGCTTCTTTCGATTCCGTTGGCACGTCGTTCCCGGTTGTGCTATGATGGAGTCGGATTGAAATGATGGGAGGGTATCGCATTGAACACTTTGGAATCCATCGTGCTGCAGCGGGGGCACCGGGGCATGGAGATCCTGGCTACGGCTTTGGGGCCGGGGTACATCACCCGGGCGGCGGAAGCACTGCTGCGCCTCTCCCGGGGCGTCGTTCTGATCGCCACAGGTTTTTATGTCAGAGGGACCGCGGAGACCGACGGGCCGCCAGGCGCGTGGGCCATCGCCAGGGCCCTGAAGAGCCTGGGCTTTTCCCCGATGATCGTGACGGACGAACCCTGCCGGGGCGTCTTCGAGCGGGAGGGGCTCCCGGTGATCTATGAAGGCACGGACCTCAGCGTGGCAGACTGCGACGCCCTGCTGGACCGGCTCGCGCCTCAGGCCTTGATCGCCATCGAACGCTGCGGGGTCAACGGAGACGGCATCTACGCCAACTCCGCGAACAAAGACATCGGCGCATGGACCGCGCCACTCTGCGCCCTCTTCGACGAGGCGTCGAAGCGCGGTATCCTGACAGTGGCCATCGGCGACGGCGGCAACGAGATCGGCATGGGCAAG
>CADCOV010000232.1 GCA_902803185.1 uncultured Eubacteriales bacterium | reverse complement strand
GAGTACTGCAGGCCCTCGCAGATGCCGCGAAGGGCGTGTGCCGCGTCCTCCAGCCGGTAATACAGGTCGGAGACGTCCTCGGAAAGCCCCTTCAGGCCGGCGGAAAGGCCGCTGATCTCCTCCAGGGAGGAGAGGGCGCTGCCCAGCCGCGCATAGGCGCCGGTATCTCCGTCGATCAGATCCAGAGCGCGGGTCGCAGCGCCGGAGATCTTCTCGCTGTTCTGTAGCATCCTGACCCGGTCCTCCAGCTCCGCGTCCTCGCCGGCAGCGAGGTGCGCGTCATCGATCTCCTTGAGCTCGAACCGGTAGAAATCCGCTTTCCGGGCGTTCTCCGCCTGCTTGGACAGCAGGGAGGCGAGGGCGGACTTCTTCGCCACCGCATCCTGGTACAGGGCGTAGTAGGCCTCCTTCACTGGCCGGATCTTTTCCTGGCCGAAGCTGTCCAGCAGGGCCAGGTGGTTCTCCGGATCCAGCAGGGACTGGTTGTCGTACTGCCCGTGGATGTCCGCGATCTTCGCCGAAGCCTCCGCCAGCTCTGCCAAAGTGGCCAGCTTGCCGTTGATCCGGCACAGGTTGCGGCCCTGGGCGTTGATCTGCCGTGACACCACGATCTCCTCGCCGTCCGCCTCGCCGGCCAGTTCGATGTAGGCCGCTTCCTTGCCGTTTCGGACATAGGAAGAATCAGCCCTGCTGCCGAGAGCAAGGCTGATGGCTGTGACGACGATGGATTTCCCGCTGCCCGTCTCGCCGGTGACGATGTTCAGGCCGGGTCCGAAGTCGATCTGTGTCTTCTCGATGATCGCGAAGTTTTCGATGGAGATGTGTGTGATCATTATTTGCGGTTGCGGAGGATCAGCATGTTGTTGAAGATGGACATGATCTCCTCCACGTTCTCTTCCTTGTCGACGATGAGAAGAAGGGTGTTGTCACCGGCGATGGAGCCGACGACGTGCGGAAGGCCGATGTTGTCGATCGCTTCTCCCGCGGCCGCGCCGCAGCCGGAGAGAGTGCGGATGACGACCAGGTTCTGGGCGGAGGCGAAGGAAGTGATGGTCTCCCTGAAGATCTTGACGAACCGATCGGAGATCGGCGCGTCCTGCTGGGTGCTCACTGCATACTTATACTTACCGGACGGCGACAGGACCTTGATGAGCTGAAGGTCTTTGATGTCTCTGGAGATAGTTGCTTGTGTGACGTTGAATCCTTCGGTTTTCAGCATGGCTGCCAGCTTCTCTTGGGTCTCGATCTCGTTGTTGGCGATCAGCTCGAGGATCTTGTTCTGTCTGGAATAGCGCATGGTTCCCTCCTGAATGGGTGTTTTCTGTTGCCTTTATATGGATATTCATAGTATACCACAAAGAATTAGTGATAGGAAGTAAAGAAAGTATGACATCTGAAAGAATATGTAAGATATTGTAAGGGCCCGGGAACCCCTTCGGTTAGACAAAAAGGGCCATCTATGGTATAATTCCTTAGTTAAACAAAGCGAGGGAAATCATGAGAATCTTAGGGATCGATCCGGGCTATGCCATCATGGGCTGGGGGGTCCTGGACATGGTGGGGAACCACTTCTCCGTGGTGGACTACGGCTCCATCACGACGGACGCGGGAACGGAGATGCCGATCAGGCTGCAGCATCTCTATTCGGAGCTCTCCGCCATCATCGCCAGGTACCAGCCGGAGGAGGCGGCCATAGAGGAGCTCTTTTTCAACAATAACGCCAAGACCGTCATCCTGGTGGGAGAAGCCAGGGGCGTGGCCGTCCTGGCCTGCGCCAACGGCGGGCTGCCGATCAGCGAATACACGCCGCTGCAGATCAAGCAGGCGCTGGTGGGCTACGGCCGGGCGGACAAGAAACAGGTCCAGGCGATGGTCAAGGCCATCCTGAACCTGAAGGAAGTACCGAAGCCGGACGACACGGCGGACGCTGTGGCGGCAGCCATCTGCCACGGCCACAGCAGAGGCAGGAGGGTCATCAAATGATCAGATACATCAAGGGAGCGCTCCACCACACGGTGAGCGGCGACATCATCGTCGAGACCCCGGCGGGGATCGGCTTCAGGATCTACATCCCGGCGGGCTCCGCCTTCTACAAGGTGGCGGAGGGCGAGGAGACGGCGGTCTACACCTCCCTGCAGGTGAAGGAGGACAGCCTGAGCCTCTACGGCTTTGCCGACCGGGACGAGCTGGAGTTCTTCGAGCTCCTCATCACCGTGAACGGCATCGGGGCCAAGGGCGCCATGTCCATCATGAGCGCGCTGCCGGGCAGCCAGCTGCGGAACGCCATCGCCATGGGGGACGCCAAGGCCATCCAGAAGGCGAACGGCATCGGCAAGAAGACCGCGGAGCGGGTGATCCTGGAGCTGAAGGACAAGGTCGGACCGGCGGAGGCGCCGGACAGCAGCGAACCGGCCTACATCGACGAGGAGGAGAGCGGCGACAGCAGGAGCGAGGCGCTGGCGGCTTTGATCTCCCTGGGCTACACCAGGAGCGAGGCATCCTCCGTCATCGGCAAGATCAAGGGAGAGAACCTCACCGTCGAGGATTACATCAAACTGGCGCTGAGGAAACTGTAGAGGGATATCATGGAAGAACGCATCACGCAGACGAGAGCGGATCTGGGGGAAGAGCGCCAGGAGATGACGCTCCGGCCGCAGCATCTCGAGGATTTCATCGGCCAGAGGGCCGCGAGAGAGAACCTGAAGGTCTTCATCGAGGCGGCCAAGCTGAGGGGCGAGCCGCTGGACCACGTTTTGTTCTACGGGCCCCCGGGCCTGGGAAAGACCACGCTGGCCGGCATCATCGCCAACGAGCTGGGCGTGGACATCAAGATCACCTCGGGCCCGGCCATCGGCCGCGCCGGCGACCTGGCGGCGATCCTGACCAACCTGCAGGAGAACGACGTCCTGTTCATCGATGAGATCCACCGGCTGAACCGGTCCGTCGAGGAGGTCCTGTACTCCGCGATGGAGGACTACGCCCTGGACATCATCATCGGCAAGGGCCCGTCGGCCCGGTCGATCCGCCTGGACATCGCGAAATTCACCCTGGTGGGCGCCACCACCAGAGCGGGCAGCCTCTCGGCGCCGCTCCGGGACCGGTTCGGCGTACTGACCAAGTTCGAGCCATATGACATCGAGGACCTGATGGAGATCATCCGCCGGTCCGCCGGGATCCTGGGGGTCAGCGCCGACGAGGAAGCGCTCCGGGAGATGGCCCGCTGCTCCAGAGGGACGCCGCGCGTCGCGAACCGCATCCTGAAGAGAGTCCGGGACTTCGCCCAGGTGAACGGGAACCGGGAGGTGGACCTGGCGACGACCCGCAAGGCCCTGGCGGCCCTGGGCGTGGACGAACTGGGCCTGGAGAAGCTGGACCGGGAGATCCTGGATACGATCATCCGCCGGTTCGGCGGCGGCCCGGTGGGCATCGACACCATCGCGGCCTCCATCGGCGAGGAGCGGGTCACCATCGAGGACGCCTACGAGCCGTTCCTGATCCAGAGCGGCCTCCTGTACCGCACCCAGAAGGGCAGGATGGTCACGGAGCTGGCATACAAGCACATGGGGCTGGAGATGCCGGAGTCGATCCGGCAGAGACAGCAGGAGTTGGATGATGAGGGAGAGCAGCAGAGCCTGCTCTGACAGAGCATGAGGATAGAAGAATTCGATTACGCGCTTCCGGAGGAGCTGATCGCCCAGAAGCCCGTCAAGGAGCGGGAGACCTGCCGGCTGATGGTCCTCGACCGGGAGGCGCACACTATAGAACACAAGCATTTCTACGACGTCCTGGACTACCTGGAGCCGGGGGACTGCCTGGTGATGAACGACAGCAAGGTCATCCCGGCCAGGCTCTACGGCATCAAGGAGGGGACCGGCGCCCACGTGGAGTTCCTTTTGATCAAGCGGATCGAGGGAGACGTGTGGGAGACCATGGTCCGTCCGGGCAGGCGCCTGAAGCCCGGGGACGCGGTCACCTTCTCTGAGGAGGAGGGGCATAGGCTCCGGGCGGAGATCACCGGCTACAGCGACGACGGCACCAGGACGGTGCGGTTCGAGTACGACGGGATCTTCATGGAGCGCCTGGAGGAGATCGGTTCCATGCCGCTGCCGCCGTACATCGAGCGGGAGACGGACCCGGAGGACCGGGAGGATTACCAGACGGTCTACTGCCGGGAGGAGGGATCCGTGGCGGCCCCTACGGCGGGCCTTCACTTCACGAAGGACCTCCTGGCCAAAGCGGAGAAAAAGGGCGTCAAACTGGCGTTTTTGACCCTTCACGTGGGCATCGGGACCTTCCGTCCGGTGAAGGTGGAGAACGTGGAAGAGCATCACATGCACTTCGAGGAATACGCGGTGAGCGAAGAGGCGGCACGGCTGATCAACGAAACGAAGGCCGCCGGCGGCCGGGTCATCTCCGTGGGCACCACCTCCACCCGCACCATGGAGAGCGCCGCCAGGCTGAACGAGGAGACCGGCCGTTACGAGATCGCGGCGGGGGCGGGCAGCACGGACATCTTCATCTACCCGGGCTACCGGTTCAAGCTGGTGGACGCTTTGATCACCAACTTCCATCTGCCGAAG
>CADCOV010000231.1 GCA_902803185.1 uncultured Eubacteriales bacterium | reverse complement strand
TGGTTTGAGACCAACAAGGACTACGTGAAGGGCATCACCTTCCTGAACGGCACCGGCTACGAGCGCCTGATCTCCTTCATGGACTTCCAGGGCGCCGCCATGTCCCTGATCGACGAGGATCAGGTGGACGCCGTCAAGGAGCTGCTCAACGAGATCTATGAGCGCGTGTACGTTCCCTACATCGACAACGTCCACAAGTACTGGCCCGAGATGAAGAAGATCACCCTCCACGACGACTGGGGCAGCCAGCGCGCTCCCTTCTTCTCCCTGGACGTGGCCCGCGAGATCTTCGTGCCCATCTACAAGAAGTTCACCGACCGCGTGAAGAGCTACGGCATGGTAGTCGAGCTGCACTCCTGCGGCAAGAACGATCTGCTTGTCCCCGCCTACATCGAGTCCGGCTTCCAGACCTGGAACGGCATGTACATGAACGACAAGCGCAACCTGTTCGAGCAGTACGGCGACAAGTTCATCTTCGGCGTGGATCCCCCCGACATCTCCAGCGACATGAACGCCAGCCGCGAGGATCTGCACGCGGCCGCCAAGGAGTTCTGCGAGTTCTACATCCGCGACGGCAAGTGCCACGTTGTGGGCAACTGCATGCGCCGCAACCCCATCTTCATCGAGGAAGTCTACAAGATCTCCCGTGAGATGCTCAACCCCTGAGTTAACACACCATAAAAAAGAGAGGCAGCAAGCTGCCTCTCTTTTTTGATCCGTTGCGATTCGATCTGCCTTCCGCCGCGCACCCGCTCGTCCGGGCGCTTGCGGCGGACGGCATTTTATCGGAATCTGCCTGTGGGGCAACCTCTCTTTGGTTGACATAATGATATCGTCCCCGGAAGGCGAACCCTTCCGGGGACGAGGATGTTTATCCGGCCACCACGGACATGGCCGCGGCGTACCAGATGTCGCCCACCCGGACGAAGGAGAGCTCATAGGCGTTCTGCATCTCGTAGTTATAGCTCTCATGCCAGGCTGTGGCGGCAAAGTCGCCTTTGTAGCGGATGGTGCAGGTGCAGCAGTTGTCTCCCACGGGGCTGAAATCGGCGAAGGTCAGCTCGTCATAGTGCACCTCCGTGGCGGAGGCCCAGAGCATGGCGTCCTTGCTGTCCCGGACGTAGCGGTAGAGCTCCGTGTCCGGCAGGATGGTGTTGAGCAGCATCTGGTGGCGGCCCGCCTCGTAAGCCTTGCCGGAATAGTTGATATATTTTTCGAAGAAGTCCTCCGCCCAGGGGCGCACTTCCTCCGCGAGGGTCTTGTCCTCCTCGTTGAAAAAGATCAGCTCGCCTTTTTCATTCACCAGAGGCGTGAGCTTTTTGCCGCTTCTGCCCACGGCGGTGATCTCCGGCTGGGTGTACAGTCCCTCGTAGTGCCAGGTCAGAGTATCGAAGGCGTTGTTCCCGGTGTACTGTTCCAGTCCCTCCAGGACGCCCTTTTCGATCCTTTCCGCCTCGTTTTTCGGCAGCACGGCGCCGCAGACGGTGACAGTGACGGTCTCCGGGGCCCGGACAGTAAAGGAGTGCTTCTCCTCCTGCCGGACCACGTAGCGGATCCGGTCGCTGCCGTTCTCCCGGATGGGCGGGAGGGCTGCGCCATCCTCGTCGGTGACGGTGATCTCTCCGTACATGTTCTCCACCCGGTAGCGCTGATAGGACGGCAGAACGTCAAAGCGGCTCTCCAGGTCCGTCAGATCCGGCACCGGGGCTTTTTCGCCGGTGAGGTTTTCCTCTCCCAGGAGTTTGCCGTTCAGGTATACCTTCTCCCCTGCCGGCGCGTCGATCTCCACGGTGACGCTCTGGAGCCTGTCCAGCTTGAGGATGGAGCGGATCTCTCCCACCTGCCACAGCTGGCGTCCAAAACCGGCGGCGTTGCTGCCCCGGGGCTTGAGCCGCACCAGGCACAGGTCCATGCCGCCGCCTCGGACCTTGTAGACCGGGGTCTGGGAGGTGTACTCCTCCATGTATTTCCAGTAACTGAATCTGCTGCCGCGGATGGCGGCGTCGTAATAGGCGTCAAACAGCGCCTCGCCGTCCTCGAACTCCGATACCGGCAGTTCCACCCCGGACCGGATATAGTCATACCACTGCTCCTGGGTGGTGGATGCCATAAAGTCGTCCATCACGTGCTCGGGGAGGGACCGCTCGTAGGCCTCGCAGTAGCGGTACAGCACGAAGCAGCCCCCCGCGCCGGCCAGCAGGAACAGCAGAGTATAGATTGCCAGGAATACGCGCCAGCGCTTTTTGCCCCGGCGGATCTTCCGCTCCAGGGCCCGCTGGCGGCGCATCTGCTCCCGGTATTCCTCCGGGGTAGGCGTCCGGTCTCTGCCGCGGTCAGCCATGGCTCTCCTCCTCCCGCAGCACCACGAAGCCCGTGGGGATGTTCCGGGGTCCCGTGACGGAGGCGCAGTTGTTGATGATCTCCCCTTCGTATACCATGACGGAGGAGGAGCCGCCGTCCAGGTTCCCCGCGTTCACCGCACCATACCGGAGCATGATGTCGCAGGTGTTCTCCATGGTGGCGCCCAGGGTGTTG
>CADCOV010000230.1 GCA_902803185.1 uncultured Eubacteriales bacterium | reverse complement strand
TTCACCGTGTCCTGCAAGTGCGGCAAACAGCTCAAGGTCAGCGTGGGGATCCCGGAGGCCTGCGAGGTGGTCGGAAAGAACATGTGCAATCCTGTTCTCCAGGCGAAGTACCTGAACGCGGAGAAGACCGGCCTCGACGTGGTGATCGGCCTCTGCGTGGGCCACGACAGCCTGTTCTACCGCTATGCGGAGGCGCCGGTGACGACCCTGGTCACGAAGGACCGGGTCCTGGGCCACAACCCGGTGATCGCCCTGTACCAGGCGGACAAATACATGAAACTGCTGTAGGAGAGAAACATTGGAGAGAAAGAGATATGACGCTTTGATCCTGGACGTGGACGGAACGATCTGGGATTCGACGGCGCTGGTGGCGAAGGGCTGGAGCGCGGCAGCGCGGGAATTCGGGATCGAAAAACCGGTGCTGGAGGAGGATCTGAAGAAGCTCTTCGGCCAGACCATGGACCGGATCGGGGCCCAACTGTTCCCTGAGGTGCCGGAAGCGGAGCGGGAGGTTTTGCTCCACCGCTGCGAGGCCCTGGAGGAGCAGGTGCTGGAGGAGGACCCTTGCGACATCTGCTATCCGGGGGTGCCGGAAACGATCCGAGCATTGTCAGAGATCCTGCCGGTCTGCGTGGTCAGCAACTGCCAGAGCGGCTACATCGAGCTCATGATGGAAAAGACCGGCACGGCGGACTGCATCGCCGACACCCTCTGCTACGGGGATACCGGAGAGGGGAAGGCGGCGAACACCCGGGCGCTGGTCGAAAGGAACGGGTTCCGAAACCCTGCCTATGTGGGGGACATCCAGGGGGACCAGGACGCGGCCCACGAGGCGGGCTGCGCCTTCATCCACGCGGCCTACGGCTTCGGGACGGCGGACGCCCCGGAGGCGGTGATCGACAGCTTCCCGGCGCTGCTCACGCTGGTGAAATGAGAAAGGAGTGAACCTATGCTCTACGTCAATCAACAGGACTATCCTGATATACCGTACAGGACGAATCTCAAGGAACCGGATTCGGAGGCCGCCCGGGAGGGGACGGCGGCAAGCTCTGCCTGCGGGCCATGCTCCGCCATGATGGTGGTGGACCGGCTGACCCTGCAGTCTCTTTCGCTGGAGGAGGCCATCCGGATCGCCTGTGACTGCAAAGCCAACATGGACCCGGGTACGGACATGGAGATCTACGGGCCGGTGATCGCCGAGAAGTTCGGCCTCACGATGACGACCACCAACGCGGAGGAGGAGATGGCGGCGTGCCTCCAAAACGGCGGCTGCGCTATCATCAACGTGGGCGGCAACCACGACGACTACGAAGGGGTCCTCTCCGACGTGGGTCACTATGTGGTGGCCTTCGCCTACGAGGACGGCCGGTTCGTGATCCTGGATCCGGCCTACCGGAAGGGCAAGTACGACGTGGAGGTGCCGAGCCGGACCGGCAAGGTGGAGGACCGGGACAGGATCCTCTACGTGAAGGCCGAGGTCCTGGCGGAGGATACGGCGACCCGGGATCCGGGCTACTACCTGTTCCGCCGGAAATAGGGCAAAGATGCGAAAACCGCGGCTCGTTAGCCGCGGTTTTTTCTGTCGAAATGAGTGAGGTCTTTGATGACCTCGGAGGCCAGGATCAGGCCGGCCACGCTCGGCACGAAGGCGGTGGAACCCGGCGGCAGCGCGCCCCGTTCGTCCCGCTCCGTCTCCCCGCTGTCGATCTGGGGAAGGGGCTCCTCCCTGGACCAGACCACCTTGAGGCGGCGGATCCCCATCTCCTTGCACTTTTTGCGGATCACTTTGGCCAGGGGATCCACGCTGGTCTTATAGATGTCCGTCACCTCGAAGGCGGCGGGGTCCATCTTGTTGCCGGCTCCCATGGAGCAGATGATCGGCACGCCGGCTTCCCGGCACTTTGCGATCAGCCCCAGTTTGCCGCTGACGGTGTCGATGGCGTCCACCACGTAATCGTAGGCCGCGAAGTCGAAGGTGTCCGCGGTCTCCGGCAAAAAGAACATCTTGTAGGTGCGGACGGCGCAGTCCGGGGCGATGTCCCGGATCCGCTCTTCCATCACGTCCACCTTGTACCGGCCGATGGTGGAGAGGGTCGCCACCAGCTGGCGGTTGATGTTGGTGATCTCCACGGTATCGCTGTCGATGAGGTCGAGGGCGCCTACGCCGGAGCGGGCCAGGGCCTCGACCGCATGGCCGCCCACGCCGCCGATGCCGAAGACGGCGACCCGGGATTTCTTCAGGATCTCAAAATTCGATGGCCCCAGGACCATCCTGGTCCGGGAAAACTGGTCGGCCATGGTGACACTCCTTTCTGTACTGCCTCTATTATGACGGCCTTTTCGGCGGATGACAAGACCGAGTCCGTTTTTTGGGACACCTTTTTCTTTACCATGGTAAGTGAGAAGGCGTAGATTGCAAAACTAAACCTGTTCTTAGACAACTGAAAATCGGTCAAAAAGGTCTTGTTTACTATTGCAACGATATCTGGTAGATTCTCCTTGATCACTATCTGCAGGAATGGAGCAGATATGAAAAGTTACAGGAGAAAAGGCCAGATCGACCTGACCGA
>CADCOV010000229.1 GCA_902803185.1 uncultured Eubacteriales bacterium | reverse complement strand
TCCACGGAAGCGGAGCAGTGGGAAGCGCAGGTGGTACCGAAACCAGCCTCGTTGGAATACAGGCCTCTGGCAAGACCCCAACGGAGGGTGGCACTGACGGTAGCGCCGGCGAATCCGCCAACAGCCGCCTTGCCGGTGAAGGCATAGCGGAAGATGGAAGCGATCGCAGCCGGGAGAGCACTGGCGTGCAGGATGATGACGATCAGAGCGCCGACCAGGTAGACGGCAGCCATGATCGGAACGAGCTTATCGGTAACACTCGCAACACGCTTCGCACCGCCGATAACGACGATCGCGGTGATGAGCGCTACGACGATCGCGATGGCGATCTGCGGGATACCGATCGCAACGCCCTGCTGAGTCGCGGAAGCGGACTGGGAAGCCAGGGACGGAACGAGCTCGACCATGAGCATGAAAGCGTAGAAGGTGCCGAAGAAAGCGCCGAGCTTGCGGAGCGGGGAACCTTCCTTGCCGATCTGACGGCAATAGTAGAACGGACCACCGACGTACTCGCCTTCCGCGTTCTTATGTCTGTAAGCCAGACCGCAGACGACCTCCATGAACTTCGTGCCGAAGCCGATGAGGGCCATGATCTCGATCCAGAAAACAGCGCCAGGGCCGCCGAGAGCGATTGCTACCGGAACGCCGACGATGTTGGAAGCGCCGATGGCGGAAGCCAGCGCGGAGGTCGCAGCCGCGAATGCGGATACGTTACCTTCACCGTTGGACTTACCAAACATCTTGCCGAATGTCTGGCTCATGACGTAACCGAAATGTCTGAACCACGGGAATCCGAGGTAAAAACCAATAACGAGACCGCCGACGCCGCAGAGCAGCAGAAGCGGAATTCCCCAGAACCAGTTAGCAAATGCCAATAATGCATTAATGATAACCATTTGGTTCTCCTTTCTCTCTTAATAACAAATCAGTCGAATGATTACGTGATATGAAAATGCGCTCTTGTATTTATCTGTTCCCTTGCGGGAATAAATACCTCCTTCATTACGGTCCGGATGGTCCGGACGCCCCCTTGCTACCGACTGCCTCTATATTATTTTGCCGGGCGCCCGCGCCGCCAACGCGGCGCGGGACCACCTCAGTTAAAATAATAACACAATTTATTTATTTTAGCAAACGGGAAACTGCCTCAAAGGTAATATTTGGAACATTTCTGAAGGTCTGCTTCATGTCGACGCGCTCCGTCAGCATGTGGCCGTCCCTGCCGAAGGTGCCGATGTTGACCACCGGGACGTCGATCTCGAGGATCTTGTTCACATCGTGGAAGTACTTGGTCTTCCAGGACGGCATGTTGGCGCCCAGGGTATCCACGGAGGAGAGCTCGTCGCAGACCGCCATGAAGCTGGAGTCCGAGATGTACGGGTAGAACATCCTGGTCTTGATCTGGCGCTCCGCCTCCGGGCGGACCACTTCGACCGCCGCCTCGACGGCGTCCAGGAGTTCGCACTCCTTCTCGGTCTTTCTCGTCATCTCGATGCGGGCGCTGTAGACGGACCCGAAGAAGATGACCAGTGCCGGGGACTTGTCCTCGTGCCATTTCCAGGCTTCCTCCGCGACCTTGAGGCTGTACAGTCTCAGGTCCAGGGTAGGATCATCGGCCTGGAGCTTCTCCTTGTAAGCCTGGATCGCATCCTCGAACGGCTTGCCGTGCTTCTCCGCCAGCTCGTTGTAGAACTCCTCCCAGGTGTAGACCCTGGTCTTCCACGGCAGAGGCTGGCAAGGCACGTTGCTGATCTCGCAGAACCTCTTCCACTGGGTGTTCAGGTACTCGATGACGCTGTCCATGGACTTGACGCCGATGGCTTTGCACTTCTCCAGCACCTGGGCCGGGTTGAGGCCGTGGGTGAAGTAGTTGTAGTAGGAGAAGGCGACCAGGGCGGTCTGTACGGTGTACGGGCCCTTGGTGTCCATCTGCTTCAGGGAGATCGGCGGGATCGCCACCTCGCCCTGTGCGATGTCGCACAGGTCCGTGTTCAGGGACATGTTCCTGGTCACTTCCGCGATCAGCAGGTTCGGGTCGAAGGCGCTGAACGCGGCGCCGACGTGGGCCTCCTTGCCGAAGGCGACGAAGCAAGGCAGGAGCTTGCCGATGCTGCCGTAGTAGATGTAGCGGTTCTCATCGCCAGGCGCATAGTCCGTGGAGTAGTCCGCGTTGATGCAGGCGATGTACTCAAAGCCCTCTTTCTTCTTGAGGTCCACCAGCACGTCCAGGCCGGTGATGACGCCCTTGGAGTTGTCCTCCTCGTCGCACTCCGCGAACTGGACCAGGTTGCCGTCCAGCTCCTCCGGGTGCTCGGAGAAGTACTTCATGATGACCATGTGGCCCGCGACGCCGGACTTCATGTCCAGAGCGCCTCTGCCGAACATGAACTCGCCGGAGTCGATGTCGTCGATGACGTGCTGCGGCAGGTCGAAGTGCTCCTTCAGGACCTCAGGCAGGTGCTCCGTATCAAAGGCGTAGTCCCTGTACTGGGCGAAGTCGTCCACGCCGACGGTGTCGATGTGGCCGAGCAGGATGATGGTTTTGTTGGAATTTCCCTTGGTGCCCTTCACGTAGGCGATGGTAGAGTGCCGTTCCACGAAGTCGTTCTTGGTCTGGAACACCATCACCTGGTCCGGATGGGCCTGGAAATACGGGAGAGACATGTAGTAGTCCCCGACGTAGCGGGCCACGGCGCTCTCTCCGCCCGGCTCCTTGTTGATGCTCGGGATCGCCACCATCTCGGAAGTGAGACGTTTCACCTCATCAAAACAATCCAATCTCATACTTTCTCCTCTCTGTCAGGCAAAGGGGTTCAGGCTCTTTCAAACACCTTGCGGCCGGCCACCCAGGTCTGGTCGTTGACCACGTGGAGCAGCTCGTCCTCCGGGATCTCGAACGGATCCTGTTCGACCACCACCATGTCGGCGAACTTGCCCGCTTCCAGGGTGCCCAGCTGGGCCTGCTGGCCGATGGCGATCGCGATGTTCTTAGAGAACATGCAGATCGCTTCGTACGGGGAGACCTTCTCCTCCGGATGGCAGCCGCCCTCCGGATAGCCCTCCAGGTCCTTTCTGGTGACGGCAGCGTAGATGCCGTACCAAGGGTTGAAATCCTCCACCGGGCAGTCGGAGCCGCCGGTCAGGATCAGGCCTTTGTCGATGTAGGTCTTCCACTGATAGGAGTGGGCCGCTCTCTCCGCGCCGACTCTGTCCTCGATCCAGTGCAGGTCGGTGCAGTAGAAGGACGGCTGGATGTCGATGACCACCGGCAGCTTGCACATGCGCTCGATCAGCTCCGGTCTCGCCATCTGGGCGTGGATGATGCGGAACGGGTCACGGGTGGCCTGCTCGCGCTCGGTCATGCCGTGCTCCCGGCTCTTCGCCAGGGTGTACTCGATGGCGGTGAGGACCGCGTCGAGGCCGGCATCGCCGATGCAGTGGGTCGCCGGCTGCAGACCCATCTCGTAGGCCTTGAGCATCTTTTCATTCAAAGCGTCCTGGGACTGGACGAAGATGCCCGTGGTGGTCGGATCGTCATCGTAAGGCTCGAACAGCGCCGCGGAGCGGGAACCGAGGGAACCGTCGGAGAAGATCTTGTAACCGCCGTACTGCACCAGGCGGTACGGGTCTTCCACTTCCTTCTGGGTCAGATATGGTTTGGTGTAATAGGTATCGAGATAGATGCTGACACGGAGCGGCAGTTTGCCCGCTCTCTCCAGCGCCTTGTAATCGTCAAAGTCTTCGGTGTACTTCCAGATGTCCGCCGCGTAGGTGTGGATCTGGGTCACGCCCTCTCTGGCCGCCTTGGCCAGCGCGGTGTCCATCAGCTTGGCTTTGATCTCCGGGACCTTCGCCGGGTCCGGGATGATCTCGTCAAAGATCTTCGGTGCCTGCTCTCTGAGGATACCGTTCGGGTAGCCGTTCTCGTCGAGCTCCACCAGGCCGCCGACGCCGAACTCGTAGTCTTTGCCGACGCCCGCGACTTCCAGTGCCTTGGAATTGGCGACCGCGGTGTGCAGGCAGACTCTCTTCATGAAGATCGGGTGCTCGGTGCTGACCGCGTCCAGATCCTCCTTCGTCGGGATCTCGTCCTCGCAGTCAGACCACTTGGACTGGTCGAAATTGTTGCCTCTGATCCACTCGCCCGCCGGAGTCTCCGCAGCCTTGTCCGCCAGCATCTGCATGGCTTCCTTCTTGCTCTTGGCTGCGCCCAGGTCGACGGTGGTCAGGGTCTGGCAATACGCGAAGAAGTGCAGGTGGGAGTCGCCCAGGCCCGGAAGCATCGTCCTGCCGCCCAGGTCCACGACCTCGCAGGCCTCGATGTCTGCCGCGTCAGCGTTGCTGCCGACAAAGACGATCCTGCCGTCCTTCACCGCCAGCGCCTCGGCGCAGTCGCCTTCGTTGACCAGCGTATAAATCTTGCCGTTTTTGAATAATGTATCTGCTTTCATTACTGCTCTTCTCCTTAGAGTTTCCAATACCCGTGCCCGGACGGCGGAAGGCCGCCCGGGCACTCGTTAGACTAAAGTGGTTTGACTCGCTTATTTCAGCAGGTTCTTGATGGTCTGATAGATCAGTTCCGGCGTGTACTGGAAGGTGAATCTAGGATCGATGCGCTCGGTGAACTTGTGGGCGTCCTTGCCGACGGTACCGATGTCGGTGACCGGCAGGTCCAGAGCCTGCATCATATCGAGCGGCAGATAGTAGATGCCATCCTTGCCGTAGCCCGGGGTGTTCTTCTGGTACTTCTCGAGGACCAGCGGATCCGTCGGAGCGGCGGCATAGCTGAGGTCGGAGATGCAAGGCAGGAATCTCTTCTCCACCAGGGAGTAATCGAATTCCGGATCGGCCTTGACGGTCTCGATGGCGGCGCGGACGGCGTCGATCAGGACCTTGTCACGCGGATCGTCGTCGTGGACGGCGATGTGCGGATAGTAAGGCGGCGTGAAGTAGACGACCAGGACCGGGTCTCTGTCGGACCACAGATCGTGGACGTAGTCGACCAGTCTGTAGGACTTCTCGCGGACGTCGATGGTGGTGTCTTCCTTCAGTTCCTTGGTGTAAGCGGCGATCTTCGCATCCAGCTCATCGCCCATCTCGGCCTTGACGGCTTCATACATCTCGTCATAGGTCATGGTGCGGGCGACCCAAGGCTGCGGACGGAACTCGCGGTGGTACATCTCGCAGAAGATCTTGTAGCGCTCGTTCAGGGTGTCGACGACCTTCTGGAACTCCTCCTGGCCGGCGGCCTTCATCTTGGCGAGGACGGCATCCGGTTCGGAATCGTGGGTCGCGTAGTTGAACATCAGGATCGCTTTGGTCGCGGTCTGGACGGAGTACTCGGTCTTCAGGTCTCTCTGCTTCAGGGTGACCGGAGGCAGGGTGACTTCGCCGTCCACCACGTCGCTGAACTCAGGGTTCAGGTTGATGCGGCAGGTCAGCTGGGCCGCGATCTGGTTCGGGTCGAGGCCGTCGAAGGATTCGCCGACGTGGGTCTCCTTGCCGACGATGTAGAAGGTCGGCATGATCTTGCCGACGGTGCCGACAAAGACATACTTCAGCGGGTCTCCCGGATAAGCCGGAGCCATGTAGTCCGGGTCGATCATCGCCAGGTAGTCATAGCCCTTCTCCTCTCTCAGCTTGATGAGGTGCGGCACGAAGGTCAGCATACCGGTGGAGTTGGACTCCTCGTCGCAGACCGCGCAGTAGATCAGGTTGCCTTCGAAGTTCTCGATGTCTTTGGAGATCTCCTCCATGATGCCGATGATGGCGGCATCGCCGGACTTCATATCGAAGAGGCCTCTGCCGAAGAGGTACTTGCCGGATTCCAGGTCAGCCTTAGCTTCCGGCGGCAGTTTGATCTTCTTGAATTCCTCGGCGAGGACTTCCGGCTGTCCGGCGAACTCCTTCAGGAGGCCGTAGTCGGAGATGCCGACGGTATCGAAGTGGCCGATCATCAGAACGGTCTTGTTGGACGGGGCCTTCTCGCCGTTCATCTCGGCGACGACGACGCGGCGGCCGTACTGGTCGCCCGGGCAATCCAGCTGGTACACCAGTTCCGGGTGCTTCTTGTAATAGTCGATGGAAGAGATCGTGTCGTAGATCTTCTGGGCCATCTTGATCTCATCCGGAGTCTCCACGACGCTGAGCTGCGACGTGAAGTCAAGGGCAATTTCTTTGATTCTCTTGGTGACTTCCGGTCTCATTGGTAATCCTCCATTCATACATCAGTTGTTGGTTTTATTGAGAAACGCGAATACGATCTTCGCGACTTCACAGACGGAATCCAGTTCCACGTACTCGTCGTGGCTGTGGAAGCGTTCGCCGGCGCCGCCCAGCAGGACCGTCGGGATCCCCAGCAGTCCGCCGAAGTGGTTGAAATCGCCGATGCTCTGGAACGCGGCGTAGTTCGGATCGCAGCCGCAGATCTCCCTCGTGGCCTCCGCCAGGAGCCCGACATATTCGTTCTCCGGGTCGGTGTAATACGGGAAGAAGCCGCCGTCAAAGCCCTCCGCCTCGTTCAGGCCGCCCCGGAAGACCATCTTCCAACGGCAGCGCAGGCCCAGGCCTTCGATGCACTTCTCCACCCGCTCCCGGATCGTCGCCTGGGTCTCGCCCAGCACCGTGTGGTAGAAGACCTCCACCTCCACGTGATCCGGCACGCTGCAGGCGGTGTCGGTCATCTCCAGGTTCACGACGCAGAGCGCGGACTCGCCCAGCTTCTCCTCCCGGACCGGCGGCAGCTCCTCCAGCGCGCAGATGACGCGGGAGGCATCCACCAGGGCGCTGACCCCCAGATGCGGTGTGGCCGCATGGGACGACAGGCCGTCCAGGATGATGCGGAAGTTGTATCCGCCTCTGGCGCCCAGCGCGATGCACGGGTGCGGCGCCTTGGTGAAGCCCGAAGACGGTTCCCCGATGATGGCAAAGTCCACGCCATCCCTGAGGCCGTCCACGTTCTCCTGGATCGCCGCAGCGGTGCCCAGGCCGAACGGGCCTTCCTCGTCGGAGACGAACTGGTAGATGATCTTGCCTGCGAAGTCATCGCCGTGCTGTTTGACGAACTCCTCCAGAGCCAGCATGATGGCGGTGTCCCCGGACTTCATGTCCAGGGCGCCGACGCCGTACAAGCGGCCCCCTTCCACCACGCCGTCGAACGGCGGACGGGTCCAGCCGTTGCAGAGCTTGACGGTGTCCAGGTGGCCGCCCAGGTAGATGGTCGGGCCGGGACGGTTCCCCGTCAGCGCGCCCACCACGTTCTTCCCGTGGAACTGGGTCTCCTTCGGCTCATAGTATTCGTGGATCCGTGCCGGCAGGCCGTGGCCGTTCAGCCAGGCGCAGACCACGCTCATGATCTCATCTTCCTCGAAGTACGGACTTCTCACGCTGACCAGCGTCCTGAGGAGCTCGATGACTCTTTCTTTGCTCGCGAAACCTTCGGACATAATCTAGTTCTCCCAGGCAAATTTGGTGACCTTCTCGATCATCACCGGCATGACCTCGAGCAGGCTCTTTTTGTTCACGCGCTCGGTCCACTGGTGATACTCTCTGCCGATCGGTCCGTACAGGATGGACGGGACGCTGATCTCCTTGATCGCTTCAAAGTCCAGGCTGTACATGCTGCCCCACATCGGATAGGTCGCCGCCAGGGCGTCGAAATCCAGATCCGGCAGGGAAGTGTAGCTATTGTCAGAGATGCCGGTGAAGTAGTGCTCAGCAGTCAGCTCCTGGCCGAACTCCTCCTCGGAGATCTTCTTCGCGTATTCATAGACCTTGGTGCCGTAGCCCTCCTTGCCCTCGATCAGGTCGGAGTGGGTCGGCGGATAGTACGGCGGCGCGACGCCGATCAAAACGTACGGCTGCTTGATGTCCGCGTAGTCCATCAAAGTATTCATCATGTAGATGGTGACGTCCGGATAGGCCTCGCCGGCGGAGATCTTCTTCGCGGCCTTCTCGTACAGGTCAGCGTAGAACTTCTCGAATTCCTCGCCCTTCTGCTCCTTCATGACAGCGCAGAGTTCCTGGACGGTCATGACGCACGGTTCGTAGTAGATCTTTTCCTTCGTCTCGAAGCGGTTGATCTTCTTGATCTCCTGATACTGGCCGTCCAGCTTTTCGACTTCTTCTTTGAAGGCCTGGAGGGAGATCTCCTTCAGCTGGCCGATGATCTTCTCCAGTGTGGAGTCAAAGCTCAGCACAGAGATGTAGCCCGCTGCGCGGAACGGCAGGGAGACGTCGTAGATCGGCTTCAGGTCTCTGAGGTTCAGCCAGGCCGGCGGCATGGAGGACTCGCCCTTGTATTCGTCGACGAATTCCAGGGAGCCCTGGGTCTTGGCGTAGATGTTGGCGAGCATGTTCAGCGCGGAGATGCCGTGGAACGGGTGGCCGGTGTGGGCAAGGGCGCCCTGCACGACGATGGCCGGCATGGTCTTGCCGATGGAGCCCAGGGACAGGACCTGCTTCGGGCCCTGCTCGGCAGCCGGTTCCGGGTCGACGAGGAGCTTGAAGTTCAGACCGAACTTGTCTCTCAGCTCCAGGTACTTCGTCATGATGGCTCTCATACCCGCGGAATAGCTCTCTTCGTCGGCGACGGCGGAGAACAGGACGGAACCTTCCAGCTTGCCCTCCTCAGCCAGCGCGGCGTATTTCTCGACGAGGCACATGGCGATGGAGACGCCGCCCTTCATGTCGGCGGTGCCGCGGCCCCAGATCCACTCGCCGGACTCCATGTCCGCTCTCTGGACGTCGTTCATCGGCATCTTGGCAAGCGCGGCTTCCAGCTCCTCACCCAAGGTGAAGCAAAGCGGCTCCGCATCGCCGTAGACCTGGGTGTCGACGACGTCGATGTGGCCGGAGTAGATGACGGTATCCTTCTTGTTGCCAAGGACCAGCGCGTAAGGCACACTGCGGCCGAACGGATCGTCCTTGATCTCATACAGGCCGAACTGATCCGGATGTTTCTGGAAATACGGGATCTCCTTCAGAAAATCATAAACGTATTGCTCCGCGGAGATCTCTCTCGTGGTGCAGCTGATGCTGTCACAGGCGACCAGGCCCTTCAGCACCTCTAAGATCCGATCTTTCATAACGTTTGCCTCCTAATGCTTCATAGACAGATATTTATCCGTATACACCTTACCATAAACAGGCGAGATTTTCAACTTATCTGAACCTTTTAAGCGCGGCAGCGCATACGGCAGCGAGGATCCCGCAGGGATCCTTACATTTCTTCATCCTTTTGATTAGCAAGCTTAATGCCAAAGGAGCAAAAACGAGAAAGGCGCATTTTTCAACGATCCTTCTCCATGCGTCATTATTGGAAGCTGTTTCCAATAAAGAAATTTTTATTTACCATAAAAATATTTTTCCCAACTAAAAATATTTTTATCTCATCTCTCCTGCCTGCGGGAAAAACCCTTTCCGCCGCAGGAGAAAATATCATATAATAATAACGGCGGCACCGGCCGCCGACTACAGAAATAAGGAAGTACACATGGATATCAACGCAAAACTGGCAGCAGAATTCAAGATCCGCCGCACCCAGGTGGACAGCACCGTGGAGCTCATCGACGGCGGCAACACCATCCCGTTCATCGCCCGGTACCGCAAGGAGGCCACAGGCGGCCTCAGCGACGAGGTCCTCCGGGATCTGGAGGAGCGGCTCCGCTACCTCAGAGGACTGGAGGAGCGGAAGAACGAGGTGCTGCGCCTCATCGAAGAGCAGGGCAAGCTGACCCCGGAGCTCACCGCCGAGATCGAGAAGGCGGAGGTCCTGCAGCGGGTCGAAGACCTGTATAAACCGTTCAAGCAGAAGAAGGCCACCAGGGCGGGCAAGGCCCGCGCCAGGGGGCTGGAGCCTTTGGCCAACCTGATCCTTTTGCAGGACCGGAAGGCCACGGACCTCGACGCCCTCGCCGCGCCGTACGTGGATCCGGAGAAGGAGGTGCCGGACGCGGCAGCCGCCATCCAGGGGGCCCTGGACATCATCGCCGAGATGATCGCCGACGACCCGGACGACGCCGAGGAGATCCGGGAGCGCACCTTCCGCAAGGGCCGCATCGCCGCCCAGGCGACGGACCCGGAGGAGAAGACCGTCTACGACATGTATTACGGCAAGGAGGAGGCCCTGGCGAAGATCCCGAACCACCGGGTCCTGGCCCTGAACCGGGGCGAAAAGGAAGGCAAGCTCAAGGTCACCGTGGAGCTGGAGCCGAAGGAGATCACCGACTATCTGGACCGCCGGGTCATCCGGGGCGATTCCATCTTCCG
>CADCOV010000228.1 GCA_902803185.1 uncultured Eubacteriales bacterium | reverse complement strand
CGGTTCTGCTCTTATGCTTATTCCTCAACCTTCCGCACGTAGGCGATGTTGGTCTGCTGTGGGTTGCCTTTGGCCACCGGCGTAGGGTCGTAGGTGTAGGTCAGCACGTTGATGCTGCCGCCCCTGTCGATGCCCTCTTCATCCGGCTCGAACCAGGTGCCCTCGCTGACGGAGATGACGCCCTGCACGATGCGGTCCGTCACCTTGGCCGGGATGCGCATGCGGCCTCTTTCGTTCCAGATCTCGACCAGGTCGCCCTCGGCGATGCTGCGGGCGGCGGCGTCCTTCGGGTTGATCCAGAGCGCTGGCGGGTCCAGCTCCCGGAGCAAGGCGTTTTGATCGTGCTGGGAGTGGCAGTGGCGCTTGGTGTGGTAGCTCATCAGCTGCAGCGCGCCTTCCGCGAGGCGCGGGTCCTGCGGACCTTCCTTGCCGTTCGGGATGTAGCGCGGGATGCCAGGGATGTCGTCTTCTCTGCCCTCCTCCAGGCCCAGGTCATAGAGCTGCTTGGAGAAGATCTCGATCTTGCCGGACGGGGTCGCGAACGGCTTGCCGTCGCGGAGCTGCGGCAGGAAGGCGATCTCTTCCGGGATGTCATCCCAGACCATGGCGCCCTTCTCCTTGAAGGTCTCATAGTCCGGCAGGAGCGGCTCCACCTCGTCCCGGCACTGGTAATACAGGTATTCCAACCACTCGTCCAAGGATGTCTTGCCCTCGTCGAAGGCAGGGCCGTAGCCCAGCTTCCAGGCCACTTCGCGGATCCAGTCGTACTCGAACCGGCCGCCGAAGAGCGGCGCGGCCACCGCCTGGTTGTACAGGAAATACACGTCGTCGGACCAAGGCGGCACGATGTTGTTCACCTCGAAGAAGGAGATGCCCGGCAGCAGAAGGTCCGCGAACCTGGAACCCGGCGTCATGAACAGGTCGGTCATGATCAGGTGCTCCAGCTTGTCCTCCTGCCTGAGGATCCGCATGGTGTCATTGATGTCGGAGTGCTGGTTCAGCATGATACCGCTGCCCAGGGAGAACAGGAGCTTGATGCCGCTGTCCAGATGGTCGATGCCCTTGAGGCCCCAGCGGTGCTGGTCCATGGTCTCCGGCTCGTCGATGGCGCGGGTCCAGCCGAAGAGCGGGATGAAGCCCGGATACGGGTTCGGGAGCCGGTGCAGATATGGCGCTTCGTGACCCAGACTGGACTGCCAGGCACCGGTGCCGCCGCCCAGCCTGCCGGGGCTCCCCACCAGACAGCTCAAGGCGATGACGCAGCGGTCCCACTGCTCGCCGTACTGGGTGCGCTGCGGGCCGAGGCCCGCGAGGATGGCCGCCGGCTGCTTTGTCGCGAACTCCACGGCCAGGTCTTCGATGGTCTGAGCCGGGATGCCGGTGATGGCCTCCGCCCAGGCCGGGGTCTTTTTGACGCCGTCCTTGACGCCGAAGAGGTAGCTGTGATAGCTCTCGCCGTACGGGACGCCCTCCGGCATGTGATCCTCGTCAAAGCCCAGGCAGAACTTGTCGATGAATGCCTGGTCCTGGAGGCCTTTGTCGTAGATCACGTAGGCCATGGCGTCAGCCAGGGCCGCGTCGCTGCCCGGCCGGATCGGGATCCACTGGTCGCCCATGCTCATCATGGTGTCGCTCTCCCGCGGGTCGATGCAGACGATCTTCGCTCCCTTCTCCCGGGCACGCATCAAAGTCTCCTTGACGCCGAAGCCGTTGTGGCCGTCGGAGACGTTGTAGCCCCACAGGATCAGGAGGTTGGAATTCTCGTAGGTGGAGATGTGGTTCGCGCCCATGCTGCCGTAGACGTACGGTGTGATGTAGACGGCGCAGGCGGCGCTGTAGTAGTTATAGAAATCCAGGCTGCCGCCGTCCATGGCCAGCAGGTTCTTCATGCAGGTGTCGCCCCGCATGGCGGCGCAGACCGCGGAAGCGGAGATGACGAACCGGGAACCCGGGCCGTACTGTTCCTTCGTGCCCTGGATCGCCTGTGCGGTCTCCGTGACCGCCTCTTCCCAGGTGATCCTGCGGAAGCGGCCCTCACCCCTCGCGCCGATCCTCTTCATCGGATAGCGCAGGCGGCGGGAGGTCAGGAAGGTGTAGCGGTATGCGAGGCCCCTCGGGCAGCCGGTGAACCGGATCGGGGTGCCGTCGCAGTCCGGCTGGGTCTCCAGCACGCAGCCCTCCGCCACCGTCGCCAGCATCTTGCACTTGCTGCCGCAGTCGCTGAAGCTGGCCACGCTGACCCGGTGCGGTTT
>CADCOV010000227.1 GCA_902803185.1 uncultured Eubacteriales bacterium | reverse complement strand
GAAGCGGTTTGCCTTCTCTCCCCGCCCGGTCCACGGACAGGAAGACGATCACCGTGCCCGCCACGGTCAGGATCGTGCTGACCAGCAGGAGCACCTTCGGGCCGGAGTGATCCAGGATCACGCCGCCCGCCAGGCTGGCGAAGATCGCCGCCATCGTCGTCATCGTCGTAAACATGGTCTGCCCTTTGACGGCCTCGCCCTTGCTCATGGTGTCATCGATGAAGCGCACCATCGCCGGCAGGAACAGGGCAAAGGAGAACGGCTGCACCAGCTGGGCCGCCAGGATCGTCCCCACGTTCCGGGCGATCAGGCAGATGCCCACCCACAGGACGAAGGCCGCCGCCGAGAACTTCAGCATGGCGGCGCAGGAGAACTTCCTGTGGAGCCGTTCGAACAGCACCAGGGTCGGGATCTCCATGAAGGCCAGCAGCGAGAAGATCCGTCCGGTATCCGCGCTGTTGCCCCCCACGTTGTCCACGATCTGAGCCATGTAGGTATTCAAAGTCGAATTGGTGAAGTAGACGCCAAGGACGCCGATGCAGACCACCATGAACATCCGATGTCTGCCGAAGAAGGCCTTGAGGTCGATCTCCTCCTCTTCCTCCTGCGCATCCCGGGCCGCCCTCATCGCCGGACCCTGTATCCCCGCCGCCGCAAGGTCCGCCATCGCCCTGTTCTTCGCCCGTCCCGTCACCAGGATGATGAGGAGGAGCGCCAGCAGGGCCACCTCGCCCACCAGCTGGATGGAGTCCACCCCGAAGGTCAGCACCAGGCTCCCCAGGAACAGCATGACCACCGCATAGCAGAAGGAGCCCACGCTCCGGCAGGCGCCGAAGTTGATGAAGATCCCCGTCTCCTCCAGGTTCCGGTTCGCCGCGTTGCAGAAAGGCTGCAGGATCATCATCCAGGCGTAGGCCAGCACGTAGATCACCGCCGTCAGCAGGTTCGGTTCCTTCAGCACGTAGAGCAAAGCGCACAGCGCCATCAAAAGGACCACCATGCCCGCCATCATGTGGTAGATCGTGATCTTCCGGCTGCGGTCCGCCAGGTCGGCCAGGAACGGCTGGCCCAGCACCGCCAGGATGTTGCCCGCCGCCAGGATCACGCCGATCTGGGAGTTGGAATAGCCCCTTGCCAGCAGGAACACCGAGGAGAAGCTGCACAGGATGCCGTACTGGATCCAGTAGGTCCCGTGGATCGATCCGTATAACAGATTGCATTTCTTTTCCAACTGCCGCATTGCCCTATCTCCGCCCGGCGCCCTCCGGCGCCAGGAATCCTTCTATCTTATTCAGGCTCACGCCCTCCGGCAGATAATGATCCGCCGTCTCCTCCAGGGCCTTCTGGTCCGCCCTGCTCGTGTAATCGTAGACGCCGACGGTCCGGATCCCCAGCGCCTTCGCCGTCCGGACGGAATAGAGGCCGTCCTCGATCAGGAGGGTCTCCTCCGGCCGCGTCCCGAGCTCCTCCATGGCCGCGAGGAACAGGTCCGGCTCCGACTTCGGCTTTCCCACCTCCGTGCAGGTGAAGATCCGCCGGAAATACCGGCCGAAGTCCAGCCGCGCGAGAGCCGCCTCGATGCAGCTCCGGTCGGTGGAGGTGCCGATCACCATCGGGATCCCCAGGGCCTCGAGGCGGGCCAGGAGCTCCCCCGCGCCATCCTTCGGCAGCACGGTGGTCCGGTAGGCCTCCTCGATCCGCCGGTCGATCCGGTCGATGATCTCCTCCGGCGTCAGGGTGAGGTCAAAGGTTTGGATCAGCCATTCCGCCGCGTCTCCGATCCGCATCGCGAACATCTCGTTGCCGATGTCCGGATCCGCCTCGATCCCCATATCCTTCAGCATGTACCAGGACACGGTGTGCCACACAGGCATCGAGTCCAGCAGCACGCCGTCCACGTCGAAAATGATCCCTTTGATCGCCGCCAAACCGCGCCTCTTTCGCCTTCCCTTTCACCTGAAAATACGCCCACTTATACAAATATACTTTACCACGAAAGCCCTCCATTGTCCACGGGAAAAGGCCGCCCGGCGCCATCCCCTTTCCCTTTGACTTGCGGCCCCATACCGTCTACAATAGAGGTACTGACTGAGAACGACGCGCCTGCCTTAAGGCGCAGACTTAAGGAGAATATCTATGAACGAAAAGATCGTCCTGCTGCGCCCGATGCTGACGGAAGCCCAGGAAGCGCAGGTCACCGCCCTGGCGGAGCGCTACGGCCGCCGCACCGTCTTCTGCCGGACCAAGGAAGAGGCCCTGGAGGAGGTCCGGGACGCCGAGATCTACTACGGCGCCGGCACCGACGTGGCCGCCGCGGCGAAGGAGCTCCGCTGGTTCTGCTCCGGCAGCGCCGGCGTGGAACAGTACGTGGGAGAGGGCGTCTTCGCCTCCCCGGACTGCCTGCTCACCAACTCCGCGGGTGCCTACGGCGTCACGATCTCGGAGCACATCATCATGCTTTGCATCCTGCTGGCCCGCCGCATGCCGGAGTACTTCGCCATCACCCGGGACCGGAACTGGAAGAACGGCCTCATGATCCGCTCGATCTACGGCAGCCGCCTGCTGGTGCTGGGCACCGGCGACCTGGGCAGGACCTTTGCCGCCCACGTGCGGAGCCTCGGGCCGGCCGAGATCATCGGCGTGAACCGCTCCGGGCGGGAGGCGGAGGGCTTTGACCGGACCCTGGCCTTCACCCGGCTGGACGAGGTGCTGCCGGAGGCGGACTTCGTGATCGGATGCCTGCCTGCCACGGCGGAGACGGAGAACATGCTCTCCGCGGAACGGATCGCCTCGATGAAGGAGACCGCCTTCGTCGTCAACGTGGGTCGGGGCAGCCTGATCGACGAGGACGCGCTGGCGGAGGCTTTGAACGGCGGCCGGCTCGGCGGCGCTGCCCTGGACGTGTTCCGGACGGAACCGCTGCCGAAGGACCACCCGCTCTGGACCGCCAGGAACTGCATCGCCACGCCCCACATGGCGGGGCAGGACGCCCTCGCCCAGACCATCCAAAAGAACCTGGACATGTTCTGCGAGGACCTGGAGAATTACTGCGAAGGACGGCCGATGGCCCACCTGGTGGACCGCCGCGCCGGATATTGAAAGGAAACGACCATGGAAGAGAACAAATACAACATCCACTTCTCCGAGGATGACTGCCCGATCACCCGGGACACCCTCATCGAGGAGATCGTGAACATCTGGCCGGAGACCGTGGACGTGCTGGCGGACTTCGGCATGTCCTGCGTGGGCTGCGCCTCCGCCGCCGGCGAGGACCTCAGCGAGGCCTGCAACGCCCACGGCCTGAAGGTGAACGTGGTCCTCAGGGCGCTGAACGCCGCCGTGATGGGCGGGGAGGAAGCCTGATGGAAAAGGAAAGACCGCGGGGGATCTTCTTCCGCAAGGGCGTGCCCGATGACCAGCCTGCGCTCCTGGCCTTCTTCCGGACCCTGGCCCGGGGGACCGGCGCCGACGCCGGCTGGGACGAGGAGTATCCGGGGCCTGAGCACGTGGCGCTGGACCTGGCCACTGACTCCGTCAGCCTCGCCTGCACCCTGAAGCAGGGCAGAGAGGAGATCCTGGGCACCGTCACTCTCCTTGGGGAGGACTGCGAGCCCTTTGATGACTTTTTCGGCCTGCCGAACTGGGAAGGGATCGGCGGCAGGCGCTGCACCGGCGCCCGCCTGGGCATCCGGGAGGATCTGCAGGGCACCGGCCTGGCGAAACAGCTGGTCTCCTACGCCCTGCGGGACGGGATGCGCCGGGGCTACGAGGTCCTGCTCTTCTTCGTGGAGAGCCGCAACCGCAGGGCCTTGAGATTCTATGACAAGCTGGGCTGGTTCACGCCGATGGGGCGCGCCAGTCTTTGGGATGAAGAATGGGAGTGTTTTATGATGGAAATGAAGGACGAACTGAAGCAGGACCGCCAGGACCTGAAGAAGCTGCAGGAGCGGCTCAGCGCCTATGAGCACGCGCTGGGGCTCATCTCCTACGACGGCGCCACCACCGCGCCGAAGGGCACCGCGTCAAACCGGGGCCACGCGATTTCGATCCTGAGCGAGGAGCTCTACAACATCTCCACCGGAGAGGAGACCGTCGCCCTGCTGGAGCGCCTGGACGCCCACAAGGAAGATCTGACCGAGTGGGAACGGAGAGAGGTCTACCTGCTGCTCAAGGACATCCGGTTCATGCAGGCGATCCCTCTGGAGGAGTACCTGGCCTACCAGGAGCTGCTGGTGCAGGCGGACGACGTCTGGCACACCGCCAAGGAGACCAACGACTTCCCGCTGTTTGAGCCTTACCTGGAGAAGATCTTTGACGCGAACCTGAAGTTCGCGAAGTACAACGCGCCGGAGATGGACCCGTACGACTACTGGCTGAACGAGTTCGAGCCGGGCGCCAGCAAAGCCTCCTGCGACGCCTTCTTCGGCGCCCTGCGGGAGAGCATCGTCCCGCTGATCAAAGAGATCGGCGAGGCTAAGCAGGTGGACACCTCCTTCCTGAAGGGTTCCTTCCCGGTCCCGGCCCAGGACAAGCTGTCCCAGTGGGTCATGGGCGTGATGGGGCTGGACCCGGATCACGTGGGCCTCTCCACCACGGAGCACCCGTTCACCACCTCCCTGGGCTCCCACCTGGACGAGCGGATCACCACCCACTACTTCGAGGACGATTTCGCCTCCTCCCTGTACAGCGTGATCCACGAGGGCGGCCACGCCCTCTACGACACCGGCTCCGCCGATACCCTGGCCTACTCCGTGCTGGACGGCGGCGTCTCCATGGGCATCCACGAGAGCCAGAGCCGCTTCTACGAGAACCTCCTGGGCAGGAGCCGTGCCTTCGTCGGCTTCCTGTTCCCGAAGCTCGCGGAGCTGTTCCCGGAAGCCCTGAAGGGCCGGACCGCGGAGGACCTCTACCGGGCCATCAACAAAGTCGAGCCGTCCCTGATCCGCACCGAGGCGGACGAGGTCACCTACTGCCTCCACGTCATGGTCCGCTACGAGCTGGAGAAGAGGATCTTCGCCGGCGAGCTCAAGGTCCACGACCTGCCTGAGGCCTGGAACGCCCTGTACAAGGAGTACCTGGGCGTGGACGTCCCGGACGACACCCACGGCGTCCTGCAGGACAGCCACTGGTCCGGCGGCGCCATCGGCTACTTCCCGTCCTACGCCTTGGGCTCCGCCTACGGCGCCCAGTTCCTCGCAAAGATGAAGGAAGAGGTGGACGTGGAGAGCTGCCTGGAGGCCGGCGACTTCGCCCCGATCAACGAGTGGAACCGGCAGCACATCTGGCAGTTCGGCTGTCTCTACACGCCGCAGGAGCTCCTGGACCAGACCCTGAAGGCCCCGTTCGACCCGCAGTACTACGTGGACTACCTGACCAAAAAATACAAAGAGATCTACGGCCTGTAGATCTCCCGAAGGGCATAAGAAGAGCCGGTGCGCGATGCGCCGGCTCTTTTGCTTGCGATTTTTATTTGTTCTTCTTGCTGCCGTTGCGGGCGTGGTAGCCGCTGTCGCCGCCTTTGCCTGCGTTCTTGTCTTTGTCCGGACCGGCGAAGAACTCCAGGATGTTCTTCGGGCGGTTTTTGGCCGCCTCTCTGGTCGCCCTTTCCATGTCCTCCTCGTTGGCGGTAGGCACGGAGCGGAAGTACACGAAGAGGCCGGTGATCAGCCCGGCGTAGATGCCTGCCCTGGCGTAGTCAGATTCATGGGTGAAGAAGAACGCCGTCAGGAAAGCTGCGCCGACGATCACGATCGCCGTCCAGAAGACCCGCGGCAGAAAGCTGTTCACCGTCAAGGTGAACTTGCGGAACTTTGGCGACTTCGCTTCGATGCCCGTCAGGATGAACGTCGTAAAGAACGTCCCTGCGAACAAAGCGAATATGCAGACGATTACTTTCAATACTATCATCGGGATCTCCTTGCTGCCGTGTCAGCTGCCTCCATGCGGTCCTTGGGGAAATACGTGTGGGAAGAAGTCGGCAGAGGCGCTTACGCTGCCTCTGCCGATACGTTTCGAGCGCAATTCATATCTCAGCCCGGCTCAGGTGTCGATCGGCCGCCGCCGGGTGCGGCCGATCCG
>CADCOV010000226.1 GCA_902803185.1 uncultured Eubacteriales bacterium | reverse complement strand
TTCGCGGCCTTGGCGGCGGCGGTGGCGGCCTCCATGTCCTCCGGGGCCACCGGGTTGACGTGGACCATGATGTGCTTCACCTTCGGGAACTCCCGCTCGATGGCATCGTGGACCCGCTCCGCGATCTCGTGGCCCTCCGCCAGGGTGATGCTGCCGTCGACGCAGATGTCCGTGTCGATGTAGATCCGGTTGCCGAACTCCCGGGTCAGCAGGGTATCGATCCCCAGGACGCCCTCCTGGGCCATGATGAGCCGGCCGAAGGCCTGCTGCTCCTCCTCGGAGCAGGCCCGGTCCACCATCTTGTCCACCGCCTCCCGGAAGATCTCGTAGGCGGCTTTGATGATGAACGCGCAGATCACGAGGCTGGCGACCGGGTCCAGGACCGGGAAGCCCAGCCGGGCGCCGGCGATGCCGATCAGGGCGCCGATGGAGGAGAAGGCGTCGCTCCGGTGGTCCCAGGCGCTGGCGCGAAGGGCGGCGGAGTCGTGCTTGTCGGCATAATGGCGGGTGTAGCGGTACATGGCCTCCTTGGTGACGATGGAGACCACCGCCGCGATCAGCGGCAGGAGCCCCGGCACGGCGAGCTCGCTGTAATGGCCGCCCAGGATGCTCTCCACGGCCTCCACGCCGATGGAGATGCCGGTCATGACCAGGATGACGGCCAGGATGATGGCGGCGACGCATTCGAACCGCTCGTGGCCGTAAGGATGGCTGTCGTCGTCCTGCTTGCCGGAGATCCTCACGCCGATCATCGCGATGATCGTGCTCAGCACGTCGGAGGCGGAGTGGACCGCGTCGCTGACCATGGCCGAGGAGTGGCCGAGGATGCCGGCCAACGCCTTGAAGACGGTCAGGATCAGGTTGCCGAAGATCCCCACTGCGGAGACGGTATTGGTATCTTTTTGGAATTCGTTCTTCCGGGTCTCATTCATTGTCTTGGTTTCCTTTGTCGTCCAAGGCGGGGATCGTGACGGTCCGACCGCCGGAGGTCTCGTAGAGTCTGTGGGAGATGGAGAGGATCGTCCGGCCTTCTGCGGCGTTCTGCAGCGCCTTCAGGACGGCGGCCTCGGTGTGGGAGTCCAGGTTGGCGGTGATCTCATCGAAGAGCAGGATCTCCGGCTCCAGCGCGATGGCGCGGGCGATGGAGAGGAGCTGCCACTGTCCCTGGGAGAGCAGGGCCGGGGCGTACGGGGTGTCCAGGCCCTTTGGCAGGTTCCCGCAGACCTCGGAGAGGCCCACGAGCTCCAGCGCCCTGGCGACGGCGTCCTCGGTGACCCGGCTGTCCTTCAGGGTGATCTGATCCCGGATGGTCCCGACGACCGGCCGGAACTGCTGCTCCACGTAGCCGATCAGCCGGCGGCGCTCGTCGTCAGCCAGCGCCATCGGATCCTTGCCCGCCAGGCGGACCGTTCCTGCAGACGGCGGATAGAGGCCGGTCAGCAGCCGGAAGAGGGTGCTCTTGCCGGCGCCGGTGCGGCCGATCAAAGTCACCATCTCGCCTTCGTTCACTTCAAGGGAAAGATCCCTCAGCACGTCCCGTTTCCCGTCGTAGGAGAAGGAGACGCCTTTGACGTCGATGACGGCTTCCGCAGGCGATGTCTGAGCTGTTTCCGCGGAAGGCGCAGGGCGCTCCGGTTCCTCCTCCCGGAGGAAATCGCCGATGCGGCGCACGCCCGCCACCGCCGACTGGATGCCCTGGATCTCCATGCCGATGTTCTCCAGCGGATCGAAGATCTTGCCCACGTAGCTGATGAGGGCCACGACGGTGCCCACGCTCATGCCGAAGAAGGTCTGGACGCCGGTGCCGCTGACCGACAGGATCATCATGACGGCCACGAGGACCGCGCTCACGGTGATGACGATCGGCGAGTACACCGCGTCGTAGAAGTTGGAACGGGCCAGGGCGGCGAAGCTCCGGTCCAGGAAGGTCTCGTAGCGCTCCCGCATGTAGCGGAAGGCCCGGAAGACCCGGATGGTGCGCCGGTTCCTGAGGGTCTCCGGCAGGTGCTGGTTGGCCCGGCCGATGGCGGCCCGGTTTTCGATCTGCGCCGCCAGCATGCGCTTCTGGAAGACGCGGGTCATCCAGAACAGCAGCGGCAGGGCGATCAGGAGCAGCACGCCCAGCCCCGGGCTCAGCAGGAACACGGAGACCAGGATGCTGATGACCTTCGCGGCGTCGCTGAACATGCTGACGATGCCGGAGGCGAACATCTGGTCCACCGCATCCACGTCGTTGACGAAGAGTGAGGCGGTGATGCCGGCCTCGTGGTCCGCGTAGTAGGAGGACGGCAGGCGGCTGAGCTTCTCCGTCATGGCGCTGCGGATGCCGTGGGTGGTCTTCTGCCCGAAGACCGTGATCAAAACCTCCTTGCCGGCATCGATGACGCCGGAGAGGGCGATGAGGACAAAGTACAGGACGGCGCTGCCGAAGAGGAGCGCATGTCGGTCCACCAGCCCGTTCACCACCGTCTGCAGCACCAGCGGCGGCAGGACGGCGACGACGGCGGAGGCGAGGATGGCGAGCACCATCCCGGCGGAGACCGCAGGGTGTCCCAGGAAGGTCTTCTTCACCACGGTGAGGACCGGATGGCCGGCCCGGATCTTAGAGGAAGCGCGGTCAGGCATCCTGCTCACCTCCCTCCGTCTGGCGCAGGAAGAGCTCCCGGTAGGCCGGTTCCTCCTCCATCAGGGAAGCGTGGTCGGAAACGGTGACGCCGCCTCTGCCGTCCAGCCAGACCACCTGGTCCAGCTCCGGGAACAGGGAGAGGCGGTGGGAGAGCAGGACGATGACGCTGTCCCTGCAGAGTTCCTTCATGTTGGCGAAGATCTGCTTCTCGGTGGCCGGGTCCACGCTGGCGAACGGGTCGTCCAGCACCAGCACCGGGCCGGCATGGAACAGGGCCCTCGCCAGGGAGAGGCGGGCCTGCTGGCCGCCGGAGAGGCGGGTGCCTCCGTCGCCCACAGGGGTGCGGATGCCCTGGGGCAGCGCCAGGACCTCCTCGTCCAGGCAGACGGCCCTGAGCACCGGCATCACGTCGCCCTCGGCGCCCAGCAGGATGTTCTCCTCCACGCTGAAGGAGAAGAGCTCGCTCTGGTGGCCGGTGTAGCTGACGGAGAGCCGGTTCAGATCAGAAGCCAGGGAGGAGAGCTCCTCCCCGCCCAGCCTGAGGCTGCCGGCGTACGGGTATTCGGCCAGGAAGGCCCTGCCCAGGGTGGATTTGCCGCTGGCCACAGGGCCGGTGACGCCGACGATCCCGCCCGGGCGGGCGGTGAGGTCGAGGTCCCGGAAGATGGTCTCCCCGCCCGGGTAGGCGAAGGAGAGGCCTTCGGCGGTGACGTCCGCGGACGGGGCCGGAACGGCTTTAGGATCCTCCGGCGGACGGTGCATGTGCGGTTTGATCCGCGCCCAGGAGACCCTGGCCTTCTGGACGGCGTTGAAGAGCTTGGCGGCCTTGGAGGACTTCACGGCCAGCTTGGCGAAGCAGGCCAGGTAGGTGGAGAAGGCGGCGATGTTCCAGGTGGTCCAGCCGCTGCCCAGCACGTTCCGGCCGCCCAGCCAGAGGATGAAGAAGGCGCCGATCATGGAGATCACGTGGTAGACCGGCTGCATGGAGGTCTCCCAGACGTTGGCCCTGACGGCTTTCTTCTCGTAATCGCTGAGGGACTCCTCGTAGAGCGCGCCCCGGGCGCCCTCCAGGCCGTAGATCCGGTAGGTCACGGCGTTGGAGATCCGGTCCATGGTCATGCCGTTCAGCCGGCCGGCGCTCTCCTTGTAGGCGGAGGCGGAGGCGGTGACGACGGTCTTCAGCCGGTTCGCCAGCAGGTAGGCCAGCGGCGGGAAGAGGGCCACGATCAAAGTCAGCCGCCAGTCGTAGTACAGCAGCATCCCCAGGTAGGCCACCATCACGACGCCGGTGTCGAAGACTTCGGTGGTGAACTTGCGCATGCCCTCCACGCAGGCGTCCACGTCGGAGATGGCGTTGGTCATGAGGCGGCCCAGGTCGCCCTGCTCTGCGCCCCTGCCCTCGTAGAGAATGTTGGCGTAGAGGATGCCCTTCATCTTCAGGATCAGGTCGTTGGCGAAGCGGCGGACGTACAGGCGCTTCAGGGCCCGCATCCCCTGGACGAAGAGGATCACCAGCACGTAAAGAAGGGCGAGGCGCACCATGGCGTCCGCTCCCTTGAGGCCCTGGATGATGTCGGCGAAGCACTGGGCCAGCTGTCCCTCGAACCAGGGACCGGCCACCATGCCCAGATTGTAGGCGATCCCGGTGACGGCCACCACCGCCAGGACGCCCTTCTCCATCAGGAAGTAGCTCCGGATGCGGCCCGGGTCGAAATCCTTCTGTTGTCTGCGGCTCTTTTCTTCCATCATGATGAGACGGCCGGACAGTCGTCCGGCCGCGGCTTCTTCTCCCTTTCTCAAAACGCTCTAAACGTTGGAATCACTTGATTAAAATACAGTATAGGAACCGCCCCGACGGTTTGTCAATGCGATTTTTGGTTCGTTATAACATACTTATATTTATATAGGGATCCGGGGGTGCTGTGTGAGGAAGCTGTGAGAATTTGTCAACCGTTTCACAAAAGCGCCGGGGCGGATTGCATGACTTCCAAGTTTCCTATAAAATAAAACAGAATGGGGAAGTCTCCGCTTCCCCCACATGACCGTCATCATTCTTCGAGCGAATTGAGGTCGCGCGATGTTTATTCTTTTATTCCTCTTTTGGATCATATTGAACGGAAGGCTGACCCTGGACGTCGTGGTGTTCGGCCTGGCGATCAGTGCCGGGCTGACTTTGTTTACCCGCAAGTTCCTGGGCCTTTCCCGTGACCGGGACAAGGAGTTCTTCTCCGAGTGGAGGAGGCTGGCCGCCTACGTATTCTATCTCATCGGGGAGGTCATCAAGGCCAACTTCGCCGTGATCCGCCGCATCCTGACCTTCAGCGAGCCGCCGGATCCGGTCCTCGTCAAATTCGATTCCGATATCAAGGGCGGGACCGCCAAGGCCCTGCTTGCCAATTCCATCACGCTGACGCCGGGCACCATCACCGTCGACATCGACGGGGACGAT
>CADCOV010000225.1 GCA_902803185.1 uncultured Eubacteriales bacterium | reverse complement strand
CGGCTGCATCAACATGCCGACGGACAAAGTGGCGTTCCTGTACGCGAACGTGGAGAATGGGGTGGAGATCCATATCATGTATTAGAAGGAACATATAATGAGCCATTGAATCAAAAGGATAGAAAAACCGCACGCACCCTTTTGATATCACTTAGGAAGGCTATTCTGGAATGGGAGGACAGGATATGAATTACAATGAACTGTATGACGATTTTATTAATCTGTTTCCCGAGGACGCAAGCCGTTTTAAACGGCTAGAGGAAGAAGCTGGCGTTGTAAAGTCTGAGGATGGCATTTACGTGATGTACGATATGGTTGTTGTCCCTTACGTCAAAGATATCGTTGATGAGGCCCCCGCAAAGGCCAAAATAGCATTCGACTTCTTTGAATCAATGGAGAAAGATGAGAATCCAGAAGTTGGAAATGTCATGGAAGTCAGCGTGTTGGAATCGCTTCTCACTTCGGATGGAGGCCTTAACAAATATTTGCCATTCCTTGGTGAAGAGACATTAAAAGCAGCTAGATATATTGCTCAGTTTTACGATTCAAAACCGTTTTGATGTAAGTAGGAGAGCTTATCTTGAGAGGCGGCGCCATAACATTTATTGTTGTTGTTAACGCGGGGAAGCTGCCCAGGGAGGGAGAGCCGGTAACAGCCCGGGCCGACGTTTTGTCGGGCCCGGGCTTTCATTTATCCTCATTCGTGCGGCTGTTTTTTTGGACGGGCAAGGGGTATGATGACCGTAGATTCTCGGGAAAGAATTGAAAACAGGTTCACATTACCAGAAAAACAGGAGGAATAATTATGGCACTTTCACTCGATTCCAAGATCAGAGATATCATGAGATCCCCAGAGGGCAAGGCTGTTATGGAAAAGTGGGCTCCGGGCTCCACTTCCGATCCGAGAATGAAGCTGGTCGGCGGCCTGACCTATCGCAAGCTCCTCAGCTATCCGGAATCCGCCGAAGTCGCGGCCCACGCTGATGAGATCGATGCTGACCTCAAGGCCTGCAGCAGATAAGAACAGAAGTAGAGATCAACATAAGAGAAGGGCGCCTTCGCTTCGTGCAGGGCGCTCTTTTCGTTGAAAAATCATCTTCAACTCCTGCCGTCCCGACGGGACGAGGTGACTTGGCGATCATTTTTCACAGGAAATCACTTTGCAGAGAAGAAATGATGAAAAAATCATCTCCAACTCCTGCTGTCCCGACGGGACGAGGTGACTTGGCCTCCATTTTTTACAGCATCGCCGGCTGCCAACAGAAAAGCCCGGCCGCAGGGGCCGGGCGAAAGGGTCACTATCTTTGCCGCATCACGTCCTCCAGGTCCATGGCTTTGAGGAGCATGGAAAGGAGGAGCCTTTGATCCGGATCTGTGAGGTCCAGGCCCATCTCCCGCTCGATGCGGGCGGCCCGGTCGATCAGGGTGGAGCGGTGGATGTAGAGGCGCTTGGCCGCCGCGGTGTAGGAGAGGTTCTCCTCCAGAAGGACCTTCAGGGTCTCCAGATAGGAGACCTGGGCGTCTTTGTCGTGGTCGATCAAAGCCCTGAGCCCCTCGGGGAAGTAGGCCTCTGCCGGCAGGCCGCCCAGGGAATTGATGATCATCTCCACCAGGGCGTAGTCCCGGAAGAAGAACAGGGAGCCGTCCTCCCGGAACAGTTTGCCGTCCTCCAGGGCGGACTGGGCCTGCAGGAACTGGGTCCGGATGTTGAAAAGGTCGGTGAAGGGCTCCGAGACGCCGGCCGCCAGCCGCATCTGGGTGCAGAAGCTGCCCAGCGTTTTGGCGGTCTCTTCGCCGGAGAGGGCGGAGACGTTCAGCAGGGCTGCGATGCCGTCGTCGTAGAGGAAGGCGGCGCTGTCCCGGTAGGTCTCCTCGAACACGCTGGAGATGTAGTTCATCGGCATCTTCTGGTGCCGTTCGGCGCTTCTGAAGTAGATGCAGACGTAGGGCTGGGCGTTGTTGATGGACTTCAGCAGGACCCGCTGGGATTTGCTGAGGGGCTGTTCCTCGATCAAGGTCTGCATCAGGCCTTTGGCGGAAGCCTGCAGATCGGTCTGGAACTGCGGGTTCCGTTCGATGGCCGTCTCGATCATGCCGGCGAGGTATTCGGCCAGTCTGGCAGTGCCCGGCTCCGGCCCGTTCCTGCCGATGTCCAGCCACAGGCAGCCCGCGTATTCGCCGGAGCGGCCGAAGAGGTTGACGCACAGGACCGGGCGGTCATAGGTGTCTACGACAAAGGCGTTCCTGCGCTCCGTCATCATCTTCTCCGCCTCCAGGTATTTGGAGAAGGAGCCCGGATCCAGAGTATCGCTGTCCGCCCGGAGCACGCCTGCGGTGTCCGCGTTCCGGCTGACCGCGATGAGGCGGAAGGAACGGTCCATGACGTAGAGCGGGGAAGGGAAGACCTCCTCAGAGTCCCGGATCATGGCGCCGATGTCCGTGCCCCGGATCAGGTCCTCGTAGAGGGCGCTCTCCCAGGCGTCATATTTCGCGAAGATCTCCTGCAGGGCGCGGAAGACCTTGAAGAAGTCCGCTTTGCTGCGGATCAGGATCAGGCTCAGCCGTTCCTTGTAGTAGCCCAGGTTGAAGCCGTCCCCGATGCAGACCAGGCAGACGTCCCGCTGGATCCGGGGACGCGGGGGCAGGTGTTCCACGGTGGCCAGGTACAGGCGGCCCTCCGGGAAGTTCTGCTCGTCGTCCATGTAGAACTCAGGCCCGGACAGGGTCAGGGCGTCATCGCCGTTCGGGAAAAACTCGGCGCGGTAGCGTTTCGACAGTTCGCGGTATACGATCTCGGCGTTCAGTTTCATACAGGATCCCTCCTTTGCTGTCATCATACCACCGACGCCCGTCATTTTGTAGGGGTGAGATGGAAAAATGTCCTATTTTATGCGCATTTTTCTTCCCGGAGCGGTCCGCTAATATAACTGTAGATGTGTTCTTTCCCGAGGGCACGACATCCGTTCATGAAAAACGAAACAACGGCAGAAGAAAAAGGAGATGCGAATATGGCTTTCACTGTCAACGATAAAGCGATGCTGGAGGGCTACATCAAGACGGCGCGTCCGTTCGAAGAGATGTTCTCCGTGAAGGGCAAGGTGGCCCTCGTGACCGGCGGCTCCTCCGGTTTGGGATTCGATATCACCCTGCGCCTGCTCCAGGGCGGCGCCAAGGTGGTCATCGCCTCCAATTCCACCATCGAGGAGGAGGCTGCGATGCCGCTCTTCGAGGAGCAGGGGTTCAAGGACTCCGTCGTCTTCAAATTCACCGACGTCAGGGATGAAGAGCAGGTCAAAGCGCTGGTGGACTTCACCGCGGAGACCTTCGGCTCCCTGGACATCTTCGTCAACAGCGCTGCGATCTGGAACTACGCCAAGGTCTACGACCTGCCGAAGGAGGATCTGCAGCTGATCTTTGAGACCAACGTCTACGGCGCCTTCTACGGCGTCAAGCACGTCAGCGGCTACATGAAGGATCACGGCATCGAGGGCAAGATCGTTTTGATCAGCTCCAACAGCCCGGTCATGCCGTATCCGGTCTTCGGCGGCTATCCGCACTACGCCTCCAGCAAGGCGGCGGTCATGGGCCTCGTCACCGAGGCGGCCAAGGAGCTCAAGCGCTACGGCATCATGATCAACAGCATCGCCCCGGGCGGCATGGTGACTCCGGGCGCCGCGGGCAACATGGCCAGCGACGGCCTCACCGAGGAGCAGCAGGACGAGTTCTACGACGAGCTCATGGTCTGGCAGGTGGACGGCCAGCTGCCGGTGGACCAGGTGGGCATCATGGCCTACGGCTTCTGCACCCCGATGGCGGACGGCATCACCGGCGAGACGATCTTCGTCGATGGCGGCGCTTCCCACAATATCGTCAGATACCAGGCTGCGATCGACGCGTACCCGGAAGAGAACTAGGAGGAAGAACATGAGCAAAAAGATCAACGGCAGGATTCCATCCAACTCCGGCGACGGCGCGGGCTTCAAGCAGTTCAACGCCGTCCAGTCCCCGTGGAACAAACTGATGAGCTACCAGGACGCCCTCCATTATGCGTCCCGGTTCGAAGCGGTGCTCTCCGCCGCCGTGGCGCAGGCCTACAGGATCATCATCCCGGATTACGCTACCCGTGCCAGGGAGATGTGCAACGAGGCCTATGACAGGCTGCTCGCCACCGGTATGTATTACCCGAACGACGACGGTTTCGGCATCCACCCGTTCATGTGCGGCTCCTATCCGGGGGCTTTGATCGGCGACAAGGGCGACGACGCCCTGCTGATGTGCGGCCGCTGCAACGACTTCGGCACCTACAGGGCCGAGAAGGAGCTGGACGTCTGTGACTGGGACATCTGCTGCTCCGAGCTTTGCCGCGCCACCACCATGTCCCTCCAGGGACAGGCCGACGCCACCGAGAGCCGCCACCGCAAGGGCAAGAAGCTGGACTACATGATGGTCGAAGCGAAGGGCTGCGGCGACCGCCACTGCCGCATCATCGCCGAGAACCGGGAGAAGTACCCGGCGCCGGAGCATGAGAAGTGGGAGAGCTTCGGACCGGCGGTCTCCGACGACTACAAGAAATTCACGAAGGAAGAGGACTGCGTCAGCGAACCGATGATGTTCCGCGAGGAGTGCGACTATAAGTTCGTCAACGGCACCAACAACGAGACCGACTCCTCCAACCAGATGGTGAACCTGAGCACCGCCGCTTCCCTGTACCTGATCCCGGCGATCGAGAACGCGGTCAAGCTGGGCTACACCACGGCCGAGCAGGCGGAGTGGATCCTCAAGTGCGTTCTCGAGGCTTCCGGCAAAGCCCTCTTCGGCGAGCGCTACGCCATCAAGGCCTGCAGAGACTGGCTGGGCGTCCCGAACACCATCGGTGAGGACGGCCGTCTCCTGGGCGGCGTCATCGAGATGCTGCTCCAGTCCCTGGTCTGCGGCTACGAGGTCGAGGCCTTCAACGAGGAAGAGGTCATCTACGTCATCAACCGCGGAGACCTTGCCATCACCGGCTGCCAGAAGCTGGTCGAAGCCCACCTCTACATGTGGCAGGGCATGGTCAAGACCCTGGTCAACGCCCAGTGGTCCGTTTGGGAAGAAGATTCCCTGGCCGGCAAGATGCGGATCAAGATCGCGAAGAAGATCGACAAGTTCATGTAAGGAGGCGCAGGATGTATAAGAATATCTTCAATCAGGACGAGTGGAAGCGCGCCGAGCACATGGCGGTCCGCGAGAACGTCGGATATTATCTGTTCACACACCAGCTCATGGAAGTCCAGGGCCCGGACGCCCAGAAGTTCCTGGACGTCATCTTCCCGAACAACATCACGAAACTGGCCGTCGGCAGAGACCGCTACACCACGATGCTGAACGAGGCAGGGGAGATCATCGACGACGTGGTCGTCATGCGGATGGAGGAGGAGCGCTACTGGGTCTCCACCCTCTACGGCACCAAGATGGACGACTGGTTCTACTTCAAGTCCGAGGGCTATGACGTGGAGTGCTACGAGATCACCGAGGACTGGCACATGTTCTCCGTCCAGGGCCCGAACTCCAAGGCGGTCCTCGACGGGATCGCCGAGGAGCCTGTGGAGCTCAGATTCTTCGAGCACGGCCCGAACCGGATCGGCGGCTGCGACGTTTTGATCAACCGGGGCGGCTTCACCGGCGAGAAGTGGGGCTTTGAGGTCTACTGTGCGGCGGACGACGCGGACGCGGTCCAGGATGCCATCGACGCGGCAGTCAAAGCGGCCGGCGGCAAGGAGATCACCGAGTTCCAGGTCTTCGCCTGGACGCTGCCGACGGAGGCCGGTTTCTACTACATGAGAGACCTGGCCCACACCAACCCGTTCGAGGTCGGCCTGGCGGACAAGATCGAGTGGGAGAAGGACTTCATCGGCAAGGACGCCCTCCTCAAGATCAAAGAGAACGGCCCGGCCAGAGAGATGGTGGGCTTCGAGGTATGCGACGAGAACGAGGACTTCTTCATCCCGGCCAAGCAGTACGGCGGCCCGGGCGCCCCGGTCTTCATCGACGGGGAAGAGGAGGAGGTCGGCAGAGTCTCCAAGCTGGTCTATTCCTACGTGAAGAACGTGAACAACGGCTACATCCTGGCGAAGAAGGGCGCCCTGAAGCTCGGCGACGTGATCGAGATCTGCGGCACCAAGTGCAGGATCGTGGAGAAGAACTGGCTGTAAGAAAGCCGGATATCAGGAAAATGAAGAGGACGGGCGCAATGCCCGTCCTTTTTTGTATAAGCGAAAACCACGCGTTTGACGCGTGGCTGGTTTTTCCTTTACGCCCCGCGGAAATGGCTTTCCAGAGCCTCTCGGCGCAGGGCGTTGCCTTCTCATAGGTCTGCGCCCCGGGGCGTGAGCCGCTTTTTTCTTTACGCCCTGCGGAAATGGATTTCGATGTCTATGGGGCTTGTCGCAGAATGAAAGAAATGCCTCATTTGTTACAACAAATGGCAGCCTTTTGCGGTTTTGCGACAAACGAGGGGGGAGGGGGGAATGCCGCTGCATTTATAAGCGGAGAATATGATGAAATCAAAACCGTCTTTATCAAGGAAAAGAGCAAAGCAAAGATTCTTTGCGTGACTTTTATCCTTGGCGCTGTCATTTTATAGATATAACAAAAGTGTATCAGGATGTATCATATAAGAGTTTAGCTAGGAGTGTCGGCATATGAATGAAGTGGCAAAGAATATGAAAAGAAGCAGGATCTCTGCAGGGATGACGCAGGAAGAACTGGCTGAGAGACTGTTTGTCACAAGACAGACAGTCAGCAACTGGGAAAATGGGAAAAGCCAGCCGGATATACAGGCTTTATCTTCTCTGGCTGGTGTCTTTGGCATTGAAATCAACGAATTAATATATGGGAAGAAGCAGCCGTATGAAAGATATCAAAAGAAATACATCATTACGGCATGTATTAGCTTTGCCGTCTTAATTGCGTTTTTTATTCTGGAGCATACGCTGCGACCTGATCTTGTTGAACACATCAATGTGTTCTATAAAGGAAACTTTGAACTGGCAGTATATGACTTCGCAGTCAGACCTGTGGGCTTCTTATCACTTGGGGTTTTGATTCTCTCTGTTTTATCATGCTGGGCGGATACCAGACTTGAACAGAAAATTAGAACTGTGATCCTGATCATTGGATTCTTACTGGTATTATTATCATTTTGGCTGGCCGATTGTAGAATCAAGTTGAACATGTAAGATGAAAAGTCCATAAGGAACCTCTTTGGTAGAATGTAAGTGACCAAACCACATT
>CADCOV010000224.1 GCA_902803185.1 uncultured Eubacteriales bacterium | reverse complement strand
GTAGCCGTCCAGGATGTTCACAGCAACGCCGAAGCTCGCCTTGGAACCGACCGGCTGCTCGTAGCCTTCCGCCGCAGTCAGTTCATACCCGGTGCCGTTCACGAAAGACACATAGTAAGCCGGCTCAACGCCGCCGCCCTCGATGGTGAAATGGAAGGTCTTGATGGTGCCGACTCTGCTGCTGGCATACGGCTGCACCGTCACGGACGCTTCCCCGTTCACAAGTTCGAGCTCGGTGGAGGAGCTGGTGGTGCCGGCGTTGGCGCCGTTGATCCGGATGCCGCCCTGACGCGCGTAGGATGTCGTTTTGAGGGTGAAGGACGCATCCTTCAGCGTCTCCGGCGCCAGCACGACTTCGCAGGTGGTGCCGTCCCAGGTGAAACTCTTTACCTGCACGCCGGTAGCGGAAACGGTCTGCACATAGTTCCAGCCAGAGGACCAGGCATACCAGCCGTTGCCATCTACGGTGTAGTCCCAGAAAGTCGTCGGATCCGTGTAGACGACCGGCGCCTCTGCAGTCAGGGTGACGGTGTAGGTCTCGGAATCCTTCTTGCCGTCGTTGGCCTTGAACACCAGGGTGTAGGTGCCCGCCTCCTCCGGCGTGTAGGTATAGGCTGCGTTTGCAGCAGCCGCTTCACCGTCGTTCACGGAGACGGTATAAGTCAGGGCGTCTCCCTCCGGATCGGTGAAGATCTTGCTGAGGTCGAGCTCATAAGCCTCGCCTGCGGTCACAGACGCCTCGGCGGCAGCTTCCACGCCTTCCGCCAGGGTCGGAGCCTGGTTGTCGAGCTGAACTACCAGGAAGTAGGTGGATTCCGCATAGCCGACATCCACGGCCGCCTGCTTGCAGGAGCCGAAGACGTAGAACAGGACGACGTTCGCGTCTTTGTCGCCCTTCCACTTCGGCCAGGCGTAGCTGTAATAATCGGTCGAGTTGTTGAAGACCGAGATCGGCTGGGCATTGCCCTCGATCCAGCTCTTGTCGATGACGAAGGACTGCGGGTCGCTCTCCGCCAGCAGTTTGATCTCGTTGCTGTCATTGAGATCCGGCAGGCGGTACAGTTCGTGCCAGACCTTCCCCTTCTTCATCTCGTTGAAGTTCAGAGTATCCGGATTCTCTGAGACCAGCAGGCTGCGCGCGGACGGTATCTTTACGGTGTAAGCCGCCCACGGGCCATCCTCCACCATGGAGAAGTCGCTGTATCTCGTGACGTCATACCGTTCACCGGTCTCCGCATCCATGACCACCAGGTCGGCATTCTTGTAGTCGACCCCGGCGATGACTTTGACCGTATAGGTCGGAGAGTCCAGCTCGCCGTCATTGGCCTGGAACACCAGCGTCGTGGTGCCGATGGAATCCTTCTTCAGACTGTAGTTCGCCTCGGTGGCTGCCGCTTCGCCGCCGTCCACGGAGACGGTGTAGGTCAGCGGATCCTCTTCCGGATCAACAAAGATCTTGGTCAGGTCCAGTTCGTAGGTACCGCCCACCTCCAGGTTGGCCTCGGCGGTGGCTTCCACGCCCTCCGCCAGCGTCGGGGCACCGTTCTCAGGCTCCACTGCTGCCGGTTCGACGTGCACCTTGGCGAAGGCGCCGGTGTTCACGACAAAGCCGTTGTCACCCTCGTAGCCATTGGTCCAAAGCACGTAATCGCCCGGCTCATCGAAGGTGATCTCCGTCAGGCCTTCCCGATCTGTGCTGCTGGTGCCGCACTCCACGCCACCGATGGACGTGGTCGGATCGGTGCCGTAATTGATCCATACCTCATCGCAGAGGCTGTAAGCCGTCGTGTAGTCGGCAGACATGTCCGCAGACATGTTCGCGCCTGCACGGATCAGCACCAGCTGGAGCGGCTGCCCCACAGTGGCTGTGAAGTTGTGGGTCACATATCCGGGAGGGCCGTCGATGGTGGCAGGCTTGACGCTGCCCGCCTCGTAGTCATCCAGGAACGCCGTTGTGGCGAAATACTGGAATCCCATGTTCGGGTCCGTCCAGAAGCTCCAGTCGGAGTAGTGGCCGACGTCGATGAAGTCACCGTCGTGGAGGGTGATCTGGTCTGCTGTCGCGCCCCAGCCCTCTCCGGCCAAAGGATACATCCCGTTATAGTAGTAGTTCAGGTTCTCATCCCAGAGCGTGCCGTCCTCATCGCACCAAAGGCCGTTCTGATAATAGATGGAACCGTTGCTGCCGGTAACTTCCATTTTGCTGGAATCGCCGCTTGGACTGTAATTGTCCCTCGCGTACTTGAACAGCGTATAGACCGTCAGTTCCGGCGTGTCGTCTCCGTCCGCGTCATAATCGAAATCGTCGCTCTGACGGCTCTCGGCAAGCGTCTCCAGTGAGATTGGCACATAGGCCATGACCCCGCTGTCGGTTTTGCCCGGTGCGAACTGCCCATCGT
>CADCOV010000223.1 GCA_902803185.1 uncultured Eubacteriales bacterium | reverse complement strand
GCTGAAGCAGGTGGTCAGGAAGCTGATCTGCCCCTCGTCCAGGTCCGGATCGTCGTCGTGGCCGAACCGGTACCAAAGCGTATAGCGCATCTCGTCTTCCACGCTCAGCTTGGACTTATCGACGGTGGCCTGTACCGCCTCCGTCGCATGCCCCGTATGTTCCGGCGCCGCCGGTCCGTGCATTTCTGTTTCCGCTGCCGCTGTCTGTCTTAATTCCTCTGCCATTGAAGCCGCCTCCTTGCAGGTATGTTGCTCATTAACTCATATATTATAGCATACTCCGGGCCGGGCGGCACGGGAAAATGCGGCCGGGGCGGCGGGTGGCAGAACACGGCGCCGACATCTGGATACTTGGGTTTACGATAATACAACATCTCATGCCCAAAAATCGGGAAACCGCCGATATTGATGCCAGGATCTGGACTTTCTACGGATTTGGACATAGAAAACTGCTTTGAAGGCTCGTTTGGGTTTACATTTGTATTATTTTATGCCCATAGTTGGGAAAAGCGTCGATTTTGATGCCAAATATCGATATGATCCGTTTTTTGGACATAGCCACGATGCCCAGCGCCACACCACGCCACCCGCGCCCACCCACGCCGCCGTCTATCTTTTTCCGGGAAAATGTGCTACAGTATAGGTGGTGCCGGATGCGGCAGCGGGTATGACGGGAAGATGGGAGAGAAGCGATGGACAGCAATAACAAGATGAACATTCTGGTCTGCGATGACGACAAGGAGATCGCGGGCGCCGTGGAGATCTATCTGGAGAACGAGGGGTATCGGGTGTTCAAGGCCTACGATGGGATGGAGGCTTTGAAGATCGTGAGCGAGGAGCCGATCCACCTGATCCTGATGGACGTGATGATGCCGAAGCTGGATGGGATCCGGACGACGATGAAGATCCGGGAGGAGAAGAACATCCCGATCATCATGCTGTCGGCGAAGAGCGAGGACTACGACAAGATCACCGGGCTGAACGTGGGGGCGGACGACTACATCACCAAGCCGTTCAATCCGCTGGAGCTGGTGGCCAGGGTCAAGTCCCAGCTGAGGCGGTTCACCAGCCTCGGGAGCATGGACGCCGAGACGAAGGAGGGCATCTATCGGAACGGCGGCCTGGTCGTGGACGACAACGAGAAGACCGTGACCGTGGACGGGGAGCAGGTGACTTTGACGCCGACGGAGTTCGGCATCCTGAAGCTGCTGATCCAGAACGCGGGCAAGGTGTTCTCCATCGAGCAGATCTACGAGCACGTCTGGAACGAGCCGGCCTACAACCCGGAGAACACCGTGGCGGTCCACATCCGCCGGATCCGGGAGAAGATCGAGATCAATCCGAAGAACCCGAAGTACCTGAAGGTGGTCTGGGGCATCGGTTACAAGATCGAGAAGATCAAATAGAGAGGATGACAGGGACTGCGCGACCGCGCGGTCTCTTTTTGTTTACATTGTATGGGGAATCTTTTATAATCAAAAAGTACCGAGTCGGATACGAGGGAGTGATCATTTATGAAGCAGTTTTACGTCAAAGACCTGAAGAGCAACATGGAGTTCATCGACTTTTTCATGGTGAAATCCATCGGCATCCGGGTCGGATCGAATAAGAAGCAATACCTGGACATGCACCTGGCGGACAAGACCGGCGAGGTGTCCGGGAAGAAGTGGGACGTGACCGATGCGGAGCAGCCGGCGCTGTCCGCGATCAAAGAGGGCGAGATCATCAAGGTCAAGGCCCAGGTCACCGAGTGGCAGGGGAACGTGCAGCTCAGGGTCTTAAGGATCCGCAAGAGCTCCCCGGCGGACGGCCTGAACATGGACGATTTCATCAAGGCGGCGCCGGAGGTGCCGGAGGAGATGTACGGCTATATCATGGGGATCGCCAGGGAGATCGGGGACGACGACCTCCGCAACGTGGCGGTGACCCTGCTGGAGCGGGAGAAGGAGCGCCTGATGTACTATCCGGCGGCGGCCAAGAACCACCATGCGGAGTTCGGCGGCCTGCTCTGGCACATGAAGAGGATGCTGATGGCGGGGCAGGGGCTCTGCGACGTCTACGACATCCTGGACCGGGATCTGGTGACCTGCGGCGTCATCATCCACGACATGGAGAAGCTGAACGAGATCGACGCCGGCGAGAACGGCGTGGCCTCCGGCTATTCCATGAAGGGACAGCTGCTGGGCCACATCACCCAGGGCGTCACCATGATCGACGAGCTTTGCCGGGAGCTGGGCGTGGGCGAGGAGAAGGCCATTTTGCTGGAGCACATGGTGCTGTCCCACCACTACGAGCCGGACTTCGGCAGCCCGAAGAAGCCGATGTTCCCGGAGGCGGAGATCCTGCACTACCTGGACATCATGGACGCCCGCATGTTCGACATGGAGGACGCGCTGGAGGGCGTGGAGCCGGGCACCTTCTCCGAGCGGGTGCGCACCCTGGACAACCGCAAGGTCTATAAGCCGACCTTCCACAAGTAGAGCGGCGGGGCCGGGCGTTCACCATGGAGGAGAGACAGGGGACGATCACGGATATCATCTTCCGCAACGAGGAGAACGGATACACCGTGGCCGTCATGGAAACGGAAACCGAATATTTCACGGTGGTGGGGAACCTGCCGCACTGCGTCAGGGGCACCCGCTACCGTCTCACCGGCGTGTTCAAAAACCACCCGCACTACGGGGAGCAGTTCGCCTTCAGCGAGTTCGAGGAGCTTTTGCCTGACAGCAGCGAGGCGATCTTTGATTTTTTGTGCTCCGGAACGGTGAAGGGCGTGGGCGCCAAGACGGCGGCCGCCATCATCGAGAAGTTCGGGGACGACACGCTGAGGATCATGGAGGAGGAGCCGGAGCGGCTCACCACCGTCAAGGGCATCGGCAACAAGACCGCCGCCACCATCGCGGAGTCCTTTGCCCTGCACCGGCAGTTCGCCAGGATCGCCATGCAGTTCCAGAGCTACGGGATCCCGACGGCCATGGCCCTGCGCCTATATAAGAACTACGGCCCGGACGCGGTGGCGCTGGTGGAGGAGGACCCTTACCGGCTGGTGGACGAGGTCAGAGGCTTCGGCTTCCGCAAGGCGGACCAGGTGGCGGAGAAGCTGGGGGTGGAGAAGAACAGTCCCTTCCGCATCCGCAGCGGGATCAAATACGCCCTGTGGTACTTCGTCGGGGAGGGGAACACCTACATGCCCCGGGCGGAGCTGGTGGACAAGGTCGTGGAGCTCCTGGACCTGCCGGGCGAGCTGATCTTCGACGAGATCGTGGCGCTGGCCTTTGACGGCGTCATCAAACTGGACGAACTGGAAGGGGAGGAGGTCTGCTACCTCTACCCGTACTATATCGCCGAACAGAGGGTGGCGGCGGACCTGATGCGGATCGCCGGCGGGAAGCTGAAGCCTTTGATGACGGACGTGGAGAACATGATCCGCCAGACCGAGGCGGACACCGGGATCGTTTTGAGCGAGCAGCAGAAGCGGGCCATCGTGAGCTCCGTGGGCTGCGGCCTGTCGGTCATCACCGGCGGCCCGGGCACCGGCAAGACCACCATCATCAACACGATGATCCGGATCTTCGAGCGGAGCGACCTGAAGACCGCCATCGCGGCGCCGACGGGGCGGGCGGCCAAGCGGATCAACGAGACCAGCGGCCACTACGCCTCCACCATCCACCGCCTGCTGGAGTACTACTACTCCGACGAGACGGACGAGATGCGCTTCGGCAAGAACTGCGACGAGCCGCTGGGCTACGACGTCGTCATCATCGACGAGGCCTCCATGATCGACCTGATGCTGATGGGCGGGCTGACCGACGCCATCAGGACCGGGACCCGGCTCATCCTGATCGGCGACTGCGACCAGCTGCCGTCGGTGGGGGCGGGGAACGTGCTCCGGGACATCATCGAGAGCGACGCGGTCTACACCACCCGGCTCACGGACATCTTCCGCCAGGCGGAGGAGTCCCTGATCGTGGTGAACGCCCACCGCATCAACAGCGGCGAATATCCTTACGTGAACGAGAAGGAGAAGGACTTCTTCTTCATGGAGCGGCGGAGCGAGCCGGCGCTGGTGACTTTGATCATCGACCTGGCGACCCGGCGCCTCTCCGACTACTATACGGACCTGGACCCGATCAAAGACATCCAGGTGCTGACCCCGGTCCACAAGGGACCCCTGGGCACCGTCGCCCTGAACGAGATGCTGCAGGAGGCCCTGAACCCGCCGGACCCGGCCAAGAACGAAAAGAAGCACGGCGGCCGCCTCTTCCGGGAGGGGGACAAGGTCATGCAGATCCGCAACAACTACCAGATCGGCTGGAAGAAGCGGCGGGACATGAGCGAGGGCCAGGGCATCTTCAACGGCGACGTGGGTTTCATCCAGAGCATCGATCCGGAGTACAACACCGTCACCGTGGTCTACGACGAGGACCGGTTCGTCACCTACGACGCCACCCAGCTGGACGAGGTGGAGCTGGCCTACGCGGTCACCGTCCACAAGAGCCAGGGCAGCGAGTTCCCGGCGGTGGTCATGCCGGTCACCTGGTTCCCGCCGATGCTGGCGACCCGGAACCTTCTGTACACCGCCGTCACCAGGGGCAAGAAGCTGGTGGTGCTGGCCGGTTCCCAGAAGCGGATGGAGGACATGATCGACAACAACAGCATCAAGCTCCGGTACTCCGGCCTGAAGCAGCGGCTCATCAGCCTGGCCTTCGGCGGCGGAGGGATCGGTTGACCCGGGCGGCGGCGCTGCTCAGGCGGGCCGGGGAGGGGGCACTGGACCTCTTGTTCCCGCCGTCCCTGTACTGCATCTGCTGCGGCAACCTGATCGACCGGACCCGGACCTACAGCCTCTGCGACCACTGCATGGACCACATCCGGTGGAACGCGGATCCGCCGGAGATCCGGGCGGGCATGCCCTTCCTGCGCTGCATGGACTACGGGATCTACGAGCGGAGCATCATCTTCTCGCTGAAATACAACGGACGCCGCTACATCGCGAGGGAGGCGGCGAAGATCATGGCGGACCGCCTCGCGGCCGCCGGCATCAAAGCCGACATCCTGGTGCCGGTGCCCCTCCATCCGGAAAAGGAGAGGGCGCGGGGCTTCAACCAGGCGGCTTTGATGGCGAAATACCTCGCCCCCCTCATCAGCGCCGAAAGCGTGCCGGACTGCCTGGTGAGGACGAGGAAGACGAGGCCGATGAGAGGGCTGGGGCCGGAGGAGCGGATGAGCAACATCGCCGGCAGCATCGCCCTCAGAGAAGGCTATGAAGGGTTCGCGAAAGGGAAACGGATCGTTTTGATCGACGACTTTTCCACCACCGGCAGCACCGGGCGGGCCTGCGGGGACGCGCTGCGGGCAGCGGAGCCTGCGGAGGTCGTGTTCCTCGCCTTCGCCGCCCGGGAAAAGACGGACGTGGAATTCGAGCCGGGCGGGACTCAAGTATGACTTGAGACATAAGGGCTGAACTTCAATGCCTGCCTGCTACACTTTCCCTGGGATCTCAGATATGATCCATGTGTAAGGAGGACGAACACATGGATAAGGAAAGAGAAACGATATACTACTTGATCCGCGGCAAACTGGTCGGGAGACGGGCATGGGAGGATGGCCACGTACGGGACTGCTTGTTCCGGGATGGCCGGTGGGAGCCGGATGATCACGCTCTGATCATGGGGCATCTCCTGGGGTTCGATCCCTATGAGCCGGAGGGATCCCCTTATCGGTTCGGTTGTCTGGACCGCATGGACGAGATCGAACGGATCCCGGAAAAGCAGGCTTCTGAGAGGGTCAACGGGCAGGTCCTCGCAAACCTTCGCGCTCTCTGGAAAGAGAAGTTCCGGGAAAGAAAGACGGCCTGGGACGCGGCTCCGGGATGGCCTTCGAAGCTGGTCAAAACGGAGTGCCTGCTGAACGGACTCCCGGTGGAGATCTGGCCGGAAGACATCGGCGTCACCAGTGATTGTTGGGATCAGGGATTCATGGAGACCGTCCAAAACGAGGTGGAAGCGGACCTTGCGGCTGCAGGCGCGACGAAGATCTACAGTTTTGGTTACATCGACTAGGGGCAGGGTATGAGTATCGGAGATAATATCAGAAGAGCGAGGGCGTCGATCGGCATGACCCAGGAACAGGTGGCAGAGCGTCTGGACGTGTCCTTTCAGGCGGTCTCTGCCTGGGAAAGGGACGAGTACCGGCCGGACACGGACAACCTGATCCGTCTGGCAGAGGTGCTGGATACATCCGTTTCCTCGATCGTGGAGGAAAAACGCGGTACGTTCCGAACGAAGGACGTGATCTACGATTGGGAACATATGAAGACCTTCGTCAAGGCCACAGCTAAGGGCCTGGGCCTGACGGACACGCTGCGGGCACTGGACTATGCGGTGGAAGCGCATCACGGACAGACACGGAAACGGTCGAAGACGCCGTACATCTACCATCCGCTGAACATGGCCTGCCACGCCCTTTCCATGGGGATCAAAGAGGACGCGGTGATCGCCGCCATCCTGCTCCACGATGTGATCGAGGATTGCGGAAAGACCGCAGAAGACCTCCCTGTGGGGGAACCGGCAAGGAGGCTGGTCGTTTTGATGACCCACGAGAAGGCGAATGGGCAGGATCGGGAGCAGGTGATGGACGCTTATTATGCTGCCCTGGAGGCGGAACCCGCAGCCGCGCTGATCAAATGCATCGACCGATGCAACAACCTGACCACGATGGCGTGGGGCCTCAGCCGCGAGAGAATCTACCGGATGATCGCGGAGACCGAAAAGTATTATCCGCAGCTGCTGCGGCGGATCAAGGAAGAGCCGGCGTACAACGATGCGGCCTGGCTGCTCCGCTACCAGATCGAGAGCATGCTGGACATCTATAAGAGACTGCTGTAGATGCGGCAGTGCACCTTGAAAACAGAATCAAAAAAGCGGCTGCGCAGCCGTCCGTGTCTGTGGTTGAAAATCCAGGCCAGCTATGGGCAAAGGGATCCACGTAAACCGTGAGCAGGAAGCCGCGGCGATCATGGCATAGTTTAGAAGTAAGTCCTCGGGAAAATCCCGGTCAAGGCAAGTGTGGGGGCAAAGACCAGGTCAGGCGGGCGGCTGCGCAGCCGCTTTTATATTTTCCTCTTTATAATTCAGAATTTTGTGGTATACTATAGACACAAAGTTAGTTTCGCCTCAGCTGCCTGCCGGGGAAACGACTTCCCCGGGAGACTGCCGGAGGTGAAACGGTAAGGAGGCAGATGATGAGAATCACAATCACCGGCAAAAACTACAAAACCAACAAGCACCTCGAGGACACCATCGACAAGAAGCTGGACAAGCTCGGAAAGTTCTTCTCCGATGACATTGCGGCAAAGGTGCTGCTCTCCCAGGAGAGAGGCAAGGACAAGATCGAGGTCAACATCAACGCGAAGGGGGCTCAGTTCAGAACTGAGCAGGTGGGCGACGACATTTACGAATGCATCGACAAGTCGATAGACAAACTTGCGAGCCAGATGTCCAAGTTCAAGGGCAAGCTGCAGAAGAGATATAACGATAACAAATCCGTCCGGTTCGAGGCGATCCCGACGCCGGAGGAGGAGATCGTCGAGGAGATCGGCCACATCACCAGGACCAAGAGCCTGGATCTCACCCCGATGGCGGTGGAGGACGCGATCCTGCAGATGGAGATGATCGACCACGACTTCTACGTGTTCATCAACGATGAAAGCGACCTGGTCAACATCGTATACAAGAAGAACGACGGCAACTACGGCGTTCTGGAAACCAAATACTGATCACGAGACGAGACCCGCGGGGGCTGCCGGAAGGCAGCCCCCTTTAATTTTCGCCGATTCCTCTGAAAAGATTGAAATGCACACCATTGTCATGTAAAATAATATAGATTAAGTCTAACTATATGGAAGGGGAAGGGTCATGACCATTTTGAAGGAATTCATTTCCAACATCACGACGGGTATAAGCATCACCGATATCCTGGACATTCTTGTGGTGGCCTTCCTCATCTACAAGATACTGGGATTCATCAGCAACAGCAGGGCGGAGCAGCTGGTCAAGGGGCTCGGCCTTTTGATCGCGGCCTTCTTCGCCTCCCAGGCCCTGCACATGTACATGCTGAACTGGCTGCTCAGGAGCACCCTGAACATCGGGCTCATCGCTTTGGTCGTCATCTTCCAGCCGGAGCTGCGTCGGGGCCTGGAGCATCTGGCGAGGGGATCCATCTTCCCGACCAGGGCCCAGCTCGAGAAGACCGACGCCAAGCGGATCACCGACGAGTTCGTCAAGGCCATCGACGGGTTCTCCGCCACGAGGACCGGCGCCCTGATCGTCATCGAGCAGGAGGTCACCCTGGGGGACATCGCCGAGACCGGCACCGTCATCGACGCGGAGATCTCGGCGGAGATGATCGGCAACATCTTCTACAAGGGCGCGCCGCTCCACGACGGCGCCGCCATCGTCCGGGGCGACCGGATCCATGCGGCTGGCTGCGTGCTGCCGCTGACGGCCAGCCTCGATCTGAATAAGGAGCTTGGCACCCGGCATCGGGCTGCCATCGGCATCACGGAGAACTCGGACGCTGTGGTCCTCATCGTCAGCGAGGAGAACGGCGTCATTTCGGTGGCCAGAGGCGGAAGGCTCCGCCGGTTCCTGGACGCCAAAGAGGTGGAGAAGCTTCTCCTGAACCTCTATTTGAAGCCGGAGGATGAGACCGGAAGGTTCAGCTGGCTGAAGAAACTGCTGGGAGGAGGGAAGAAGGATGCTTAACAACCGGAATTTCAAGATCATCCTGTCCCTGATCCTCGCCGTGGCCCTTTGGGTCTACGTCGTCGGGCAGGATCCGGAGACCAGCAAGCCGGTGAACGGCGTCAAGGTCTCCTTCTATAACGAGAGCGTTTTGAGAGAGCGGGGGCTCGCGGTCAGCGACATCAGCACGGAGACCATCGACGTGACGCTGACGGGCAGCCGCACCGCTTTGTCCTCTGTCAGCGCGAGCGATATCGTGGCCGCTGTGGACCTGGCGGCGGCGGTCCGGGGAGACAACGAACTGGTCGTCACGGTCAGGGTGCCGAGCGGCATCACCGTCTCCTCCCGTTCCGTGAGCCGGGTCGTGGTCACCGTAGAACCGCTGAGCGCCAAGACGGTGGACGTGGACATCCAGTTCACCGGCACCTTCGATGAGGGGGAGGACGGCAGCGTCCTGGAGCTGGACCCGACGACCGTCGAGATCAGCGGCGCCCAGTCCCTGGTCGACCAGGTGACCATGGTCAGAGGACAGATCGCGGCTTCCGACATCACGGAAGAGGCAGCCACCATGACCACCCAGCTCACTGCGGTGGACGAGACCGGCCACCCGGTGGAGCGGATCTCCATGAACTACAGCAGCGCCTCCGTCACGGCGATCCTGACCCAGGTCAAGACCGTCAAGCTGACGGTGCCTGTCACCGATACCAGCACCGACGACGCGGAGAGAACGACCACCGCGCCGGATGAGGTCCTGATCACGGGCCTCGCCAGCGACCTCAAGGGGGTCGGGATCATCACCGCGGACCCGGTGGACATCACCAACATCGTGGAGGACACGGAGATCGCTTTGCTCTTCTCCAACCTCCCGAAGGGAGTCAGCATCTCCGACCAGAACGGACCGCTCGCCCTGAGCGTGAAGGTCACGGGGATGATGGAGCAGTCCTATACCTTCAACTCCTCCGAGGTGACCATGACGGGCCAGAGCAGCGCGCTGCAGTATGTGATGGCATCCTCGCCATCCATCGTCATCACGGCCAGGGGCCGGGCGGCGGACCTCAACCGCATCAGCAAAGAGGACATCTCCCTGTCCATCGACGTCTCCGAGCTGGGGGCGGGCACCTCGGCGGTGCCGATCCAGATCGAGTGCAGCGGCACCTACAGCGCGATCGGCGCGGAGCCGCAGGAGCTCTACGTGGTGGTGACGGTGCCGGAGGACAAGGACGACTCCAAGTCCGACAGCGGCGACGACAAGGGCGGCGGTGATGACCGGTCCGGCGGAGACGATCAGTCCGGCGGCGGCGACCAAAGCGGCGGCGATGACCAAAGCGGCGACCAAAGCTCCGGCGATGACGGGGGAGACGACTCCGGCAGCACCGAAGAGCCGGGCAGCGGCGACGACGGCGGAGAGGCCTGAAGGATAGGGAAAACGAAAGGAAACACATAAGAATGAGCATCGCATCGGAATACGAGATCAGAGATATCAGTCTGGCGCCATCCGGCCACCGCAAGATCGAGTGGGTGCGCCACAACATGCCGCTCCTCCGGGGGCTGGAGGAGGAATACAGGGAGAGCAAGCCCTTCGCGGGGCTGAGGATCTCTTTGTCCGTCCACCTGGAGGCCAAGACCGCCTACCTGTGCAAGGTGCTGGCGGCGGCGGGCGCGGAGATGTCCGTGACCGGCAGCAACACCCTGTCCACCCAGGACGACGTGGCGGCGGCGCTGGTGGAGGACGGCCTCAAGGTCTTCGCCTATCACGGCGCGACGGATGAGGAGTACTTCCGCCACATCGAGATGTGCCTGTCCCACAAGCCGCACATCATCATCGACGACGGCGGCGACCTGGTGTCCATGATCCACACCAAGAGGCCGGACCTGGGCGAGTGCGTCCTGGGCGGCTGTGAGGAGACCACCACCGGCGTCATCCGGCTTCGCGCCATGGCCCGGGAGGGCGTGCTGCGCTTCCCGATGGTGGCGGTCAACGACGCGGACTGCAAGCACCTCTTCGACAACCGCTACGGCACCGGCCAGTCCACCTGGGATTCCATCATGAGGAACACCAACCTGATCGTGGCCGCCAAGAACGTGGTGGTCGTGGGCTACGGCTGGTGCGGCAGGGGCATCGCCATGCGGGCGGCGGCGCTGGGCGCCAGGGTCACGGTCTGCGAGGTCGATCCGGTCAAAGCCATCGAGGCGAAGATGGACGGCTACGACGTCATGAAGATGGACGACGCCGCGAAGATCGGCGACATCTTCGTCAGCGCCACCGGCTGCTGCAAGACCATCACGGTGAAGCACATGCTGACCATGAAGGACCAGGCGATCCTGGCCAACTCCGGCCACTTCAACTGCGAGGTGGACATGGCGGAGCTGGAGGAGAAGTGCGTCTCCAAGGCGGAGGCCAGGGCCAACATCACCGCCTACGAGCTGGAGAACGGCAGGACCGTCAACGTCATCGGCGAGGGCAAGCTGGTCAACATCGCGGCAGCGGACGGCCATCCGGCGGAGATCATGGACATGAGCTTTGCCGTCCAGTTCCTGTCGGCCCTCTACATCAAAGAGAACTACGCCCGTCTCCCGAAGGACGTCATCGACGTCTCCGCGGAGATCGACGACGTGGTGGCCCGCCGGAAGCTGGCGGCCTGGGGCATCGAGATCGACGCCCTGACAGAAGAGCAGAAAAAATACCTGAACAGCTGGAATCTCGGCTGAAAACGGGTATGAATCTAATAGTAAGTTATCGGAAGAGAGGAGTGATATCATGACTTACGAAGAGATCAGAGAACAGGCCGCAACGGCCCTCGAGGAACTTCTTGAGAAATCACACCTGCAGAAAGGCGACATTTTTATCATCGGTTGTTCCTCCAGCGAGATCAAGGGCGCGAACATCGGAAGGGGATCCGACCTGGACGCCGCCAAGGCGGTGTACGAGGGCGTGGCGCCGATCCTGAAGGAGAGGGGCATCTTCCTGGCTGCCCAGTGCTGTGAACATCTGAACCGTGCGGTCATCCTGGAGCGGGCGGCTTTGCTGCCGGGGCAGGAGATCGTCAACGTGGTGCCGCAGCTCCATGCGGGCGGTTCCTTTGCCATGACCGTCTACAACAACGCGGAGGATCCTGTCGCGGTGGAGACCGTCAAGGCGGCGGGCGGCATGGACATCGGCGACACGCTGATCGGCATGCACCTCAAGGCTGTGGCGGTGCCGGTCCGGATCGCCCAGAAGACCATCGGCGAGGCCCACGTGGTCTGCGCCAGGACCAGGCCGAAGTTCATCGGCGGCGAGAGGGCGGTCTACGACCTCCATCTGTCCGGCGGAGACATCCCGAGATAACGAGGAGAAAACATGTATACATTTGACGCGGAAAAAGTAAAGAACGAGATCGTGCAGTGGATCAGAGACTGGTTCGAGGTGAACGGCAAGGGCTGCAACGCGGTGGTCGCCATCAGCGGCGGCAAGGACAGCTCCGTCACCGCGGCGCTGTGCGTGGAGGCCCTGGGCAAGGACCGGGTCTTCGGCGTGCTCCTGCCGCAGGGCGTGCAGCCGGACATCGACATGTCCCTGCTCCTGGTGAACACCCTGGGGATCGGCTACACCGTCGTGAACATCGGCAGCACCGTGGACGCCCTGCTCAAGGAGATCGACGAGCAGCTTCCTGCTGAGATCACCAAGCAGACCAGGACCAACCTGCCGGCCCGCATCCGGATGGCCGCCACCTACGCGGTGAGCCAGTCCATGAACGGCCGGGTGGCGAACACCTGCAATCTCTCCGAAGACTGGGTCGGCTACTCCACCCGCTACGGCGACGCCGCCGGCGACTTCAGCCCGCTGGCGAAGCTGACGGTGCAGGAGGTCCGGGCCGTGGGCACCGCCCTGGGCCTGCCGGACCAGCTGGTCCACAAGGTCCCGATCGACGGGCTTTCCGGCCTGACGGACGAGCAGAACCTGGGCTTCACCTACGAGGTGCTGGACCGCTACATCCGCACCGGAGAGATCGACGATCCTGAGACCAAGAAACTGATCGACAACAAGCGCCGCTGGAACCGGTTCAAGCTGGAGCTCATGCCGTGCTTCCAGCACGACGCGCCGATCCTGGCCGACGACATCCGGTGACCGCAGAGCATTTGACAAAGGAAACAAGGAGGGCTCTATGAAGCTCAAGACACTTTTTCCGCAGCTCGAGAATCGTACAGAAGGGGAGCGAGAGATCGCTTCCCCTGTTTTTGATTCCCGGAAGGCGGGGCCGGGGGATCTGTTCTTTGCGATCAAAGGCACCCAGACCGACGGCCACAAGTACATCGATAAGGCGGTGGCGGCGGGCGCCGTCGCGGTGGTCCACTCCGACGACGTGACGCCGATCGAAGGCGTCACCTACATCCGGATGGAGGATCCGCAGGAGGCCCTCGCCCTGGCGGCGGAGCGGTTCTACGGCAGCCCGTCCTCCAAGATGACCGTCTACGGCGTCACCGGCACCAACGGCAAGAGCACCACCACCTGCGTGATCCGGGACATGATCGAGCAGATGGGCGGCCGCTGCGGCTACATGGGGACCATCGCTGTCCGCTACGGCGACGTGGACACCAAGCCGAACCTGACCACGCCGGACGCCCTGGAGATCGGGGACACCCTGGCGAAGATGGCCGCTGCGGGCATGGACAGCGTCGCCATGGAGGTGAGCTCCCACGGCCTGGCCGAGAAGCGCACCGACGGGGTGGATTTCGACGTGGCCATCTTCACCAACCTGACCTGGGACCACCTGGACTTCCACAAGACCATGGAGGCCTACTTCGAGGCGAAGCAGCGCCTGTTCACGAGGATGAAACCGGAGGGTCTCGCGATCCTGAACGCCGACGACGAGGCGAGCTACGGGGCCCTGAAGGCGGTCAGCGCCTGCCGGACCCTGTCCTACGGCGAAGCGCCGGAGGCGGACTACCGGTTCACGGACCTCACCATGTCCGGCGCCGGCGGCAGCACCTTCACCCTCCGCGTGTCCGCGGAGGCGAACGGCGGGGAGGAGGCTTTGGTCCCGGTCCGCACCAACCTCACGGCCAAATACAACATCTCCAACCTCTGCGCCGCCATCGCGGCCCTGCACCAGACGGGCCACGCGCTTCAGGACATCGCCGCTGCGGCGGTGAAGATCCGCCAGGTGGACGGCCGGATGGAGATCGTGGAGAACGACCTGGGCCTGGACCTGATCGTGGACTACGCCCACACGCCGGACGGCTTCGAGAAGATCTTCGAGTTCGTCCGCTCCGTGAAGCGGCCGGGCGCCGCGGTCTTCGCGGTCTTCGGCTCCGCGGGCAAGCGGGACAAAAAGAAGCGCCCGGTGCTGGGCAGCATCGCGGGCGAGAACTGTGATCTTCTGTATCTGACGGAGGAGGATCCCCGGGACGAGCGGGCGGTGGACATCGCCGCCGAGATCAAGGGGGACCTGCCGGAGGAGAAGGTACGGATCATCGAGGACCGGTACGAGGCCATCGAGACCGCGATCCGCGGCGCGAAGCCGGGGGACATGGTTTTGATCCTGGGCAAGGGCGACGAGAAGTACCTGGACCGGGGGAACGGCAAGGACGACTGGATGGGCGACGAGAAGGCGGCCGCGGAGATCGCGGCGAAGCTCGCCGCGGAACGGGCCTAGCGCCTCGGACAATTTCAAAGGAAATGAAAAAGCGATGCTGAGACACTGGCATCGCTTTTCTGCTCATTGGCATGTGTATTTAACTTATACACAGGTGGGGACGGGTGAGACTTACTTTGCAGCTTTGGCTGCGTTGAATCTTTTCGTAATGCGGGAAACCTTTCTGGAAGCGGCGAACTTGTTCAGCGTGCCCTTCGCAGCAGCCTGCATAAGCTCCTTCTCGCAAGCAGTGAGCTTCTCAGCTGCCTTGTCCATCTCGCCGGCGGCCAGTGCGTCGTCAAACTCACGAAGCGCGGTCTTGACGTGCTCCTTGACACGCTTGTTGCGAGCGGTCTTCTTGTCGATTACTCTGATTCTTTTCTTTGCGGATTTGATATTTGCCATAATTCTTCACCCCACTGTCTGATCTTAGCAATATCTTGGATTCATGTGCTTCGCAATGCACGCCTATCATTATAACGGAACGCAGACAGCGGTTCAAGTGTTTTTTTCAAAAGTTTGCGGCTTAGGCGGGGTCAGAGAAGGGAGCGGCGGCTCAGCATCCGGGCGATCAGCTCCTGCTGGGAGGAGACCCCGACCTTCCGGTAGATGTGGGCGATGTGCTTGTGGGCGGTGGCCTCGGTGATGAAGAGGGTGGCGCCGATCCGGGCGGCCCGCATGCCCTGGCAGAGCATCTCGGCGATCTCCGCTTCCCGGGCGGTCAGCCGGTACTCCTGCCAGAGGGAGGCGGTGTCCACGTTCTCGACGTCCTTGTAAAAGAAGTTACGGTGCATGTTGACAAGCACCGGCATCGTCAGTTTCAGCAGCGCAAGCTCTTCCTCGCGGAAGGGCTTTCTGGCGCGCCGGTCCAGGCAGACGATGGCCCTGGTGGCGCCGCTCATGTCGAAGAGGCTGAAGAACAGGGTGTGCTTGAGGTTGATCGGATCGATGTACTCCCGCTTGAACTCCGAATCCGGCAGCTTGTCCCAGTCGATGATGGTGAAGCGGGCGCCGCTCTCGTTCTCGTTCGGCGGCGCTGTGCCCAGCCCCATGCCGATCACGTCGGCGCCGATATAGTAATTCAGATAGAGATCGAGCCAGCCCTCCCGGGTGCCCTCGGTGTAGAAGTCCGCGATCTTGTTGTTCCGGTCGAAGAAGAAGACCACCGCCTGGTCGTAGGGACACTCCGGGGAGAGCTGGGAGAGCAGGGCCCGGATGAAGGCCTTCGGCGAGTTGGCTTCGCTGCAGGCGAGGATCAAATGGAATGCATCGGTATAGATGGAAGGTTCTGAAGCGGTCATGGCAGCACCTCTGCGATATATGCATGTAACATTTTTCCTTCTTTCCTCCATTATACAGAAAGCGAGGGCAAATAGATACTCAAAGATGGGTATTTTGCAACTATTCGTTCTTTGATAAAGTGGAACCAGAGTACAAGTCACTTCATTTCAAGCGCTTGAAAGAAAGGAAACGAAAAATGGACGAGAACATGAAAAAATACTTCAGCCCGATGCCGAAGATGTCTATGGCTGAGAAGAACCGCAAGACCATCAACTACCTGCAGAAGTGCAAGGATGAGGGCAAGAAGATCGTGCAGCACTGCCCGAGCCTGCTCGGCCCGATGTTCATGATGGCTGCCGGCATGGCCGGCGTGGATATCGCCAGACTGTCCCCGAGCGAGCTGCGCTACAGCGCGGACGACGCCCTGAGAGATGCCCAGGCCTACATCGCCGGCTATCGCGCGATGTCCCCGGTCATCCATATCAACTACGTCACCGATACCGTCGCCTTCGCCGAGAAGCACGAAGCCCTGAAGAACTTCTCCAAGTTCCACCAGGCCGGCGCGGACTCCATCCTGCCGATGGGCATCAACAACGAGACCCTGAAGTACGTGGCGGACAACCACTGCATCATCTACGGCCACGTCGGCGCTCTCTCCGGCTGGCAGACCAACGGCCTCTACGGCGGCTACAAGAAGCTGGGCAAGACCGCGGATGATGCCATGAAGATCTTCAAGCAGGCTTACGAATACCAGGAGAACGGCATGAAGGCCATGTCCGTCGAGCTGACCCCGGGCGAAGTCAGCGCCACCATCGCCAAGAAGATGCGCGTCCCGGTCATCGGCATCGCTTCCGGCTGCACCGGCGGCGACGTGGACGTGGACGGCTACGAGATGGTCGACGCCGACCTCTTCGGCCTGATGGCCAAGCCGGCGATGCACGCCAAGACCTACGCCAACTTCCTGGAGTTCGCGGTGGGCGTCTACGGCGCCTGGGCGAACGACGTCCGCACGGACAACTATCCGCAGGAAGCCAACGGCTGGCACATGGACGAGGC